>NZ_CALLZT010000044.1:0-41539 GCF_937858515.1 uncultured Gordonia sp.
AGCGGGCCCAGCAGCCCCGGGATGACGGTGGTGACCAGGCGGAGGCCGATCGAGTTGCGCAGCGCGGGGGTGAAGCCCCCCGCCTCGAAGATGCCCGTGTAGTTCTCGAACGTCCATTCCTTGGGGATGAAACTACCGTCCTTGACGGTGCCCGGCGTCTTGAACGACAGGCTGACGATCCACATCAGCGGGACGACGGCGTACAGCACCACCAGGACGTTGGCGATGGTCCACCAGGCTTTTTTGGATCCGGTCTGGTTCATTCCGCTACCGCCCCTCATTGTCGGAGCCGGGCGCGGCCGTGCCGAAGCCCTTGACGAAGACGAATGCGATGATCGCGACGCAGAGGAAGATCAGAATGCTGATCGCCGATCCCACACCGAGATTGAATGCCTTGAACAGGTTGTCGTAGCCCAGCATCGACACCGAATAGGTGTTGTTGGAGCCCTTGGTGAGCACGTAGATGTTGTCGAACACGCGGAACGCGTCGAGCGTGCGGAACAGCAGTGCGGTGAGGATCGCCGGTTTCATCAGCGGAATGATGATGCGCGTGAGTCTCGTCCAGGCACCGGCACCGTCGACCTGGGCCGCTTTGAGCAGATCGTCGGGAACCAGCGCCAGACCGGCCAGCAGCAGCAATGCCATGAACGGAGTGGTCTTCCACACCTCGGCGAGGATGATGATGAACAGCGACGGCCACTGCGAGGTGAGTGGCGCGCTGCCGTCGGGCAACAGGTTGGCCAGATAGCCGGTGCCCGGCGTCCACGCGTAGTACCAGGAGAAGGCCGCCGCCACGGTGACGATGCCGTATGGGATCAGCACCACGGTGCGGATCACGCCCTTGCCGAAGATCGTCCGGTGCATCACCAGCGCCACCGCCATGCCCAGCACCAGTTCGATCGCCACGGAGACCACGGTGATGAACATCGTCACGCCGAACGCCGTCCACCAGTAGCCGTCCGAGAGCACGGTGACGTAATTGCTCAACCCGACGAAGCTGCGTTCGCCCGGCGCCGACAGGCTCTCCTTGTTCAGCGACAACCAGAACGCGTAGATGATCGGATAACCGGTGACCAGCGCCATCAGCGCGGCGGCCGGGGCGACCAGCCAGAACGCGAGCCTGCGTTCGGCGGACTTGCCGTCGCTGATCCTGCCCCCGCCCGTGGTGCCGCCTCTCGTGGCCGGGGACTCCGGCCGCGTCACGGTTGCCACCGCTGCGGCCGCACGCACCGGTGAACCGGCCGCCGGGCCGGCCGGTCCCGCCGCGGCCGGCCGGTCGGAAGTCCGGTGCACGGCGCCCGGCATCTGTTCCGGCGGCACCCACTTACCGGCCGAACCCGGCGCGGGACTCTTGGCCACCTCCGGGTGCGACCAGCCACGCCGCGGCTCACCACCACCGAGAGCGTGCCGGCCCCCGCCGTTGCCGTCGTTCGTCATGGGATCAGCCCCTTCCCGTCGATGGCCTTCTGCACCTGATCCGCCAGCTCATCGACCATCGACTCCGGGTCCCAGGCACCCACCGGCGACAGCGTCGCAGTGACCAGAGTGGAAATCGATTGGTAGACAGGCGATGGCGGGCGCGTCGCGGCTCGGTCGGCGGCCAGTTGCTGACCGATGATGTCACCCATCGGGTAGGCCGCCCGGAAATCCGGGTCGCCGTAGAGCGCCTTGAGGACCGGCGGATTGCCGCCGTCGATCGCGTAGATCTTCTGCGCCGCCGGCGTGGTGAGACATTCTGCGGCCTCGAAGGCCAGCGCCTTCTGCTTGGACGTACTCGCGACACCGATGTTCAGGCCGCCGATGGTGCTCCTGGCCGGCACCCCCGGGATGACGCCCGGATAGGGCGCGAAGTCGAACCTGGTGCGCACGAAGTTGTTCACCTCGCCGAGCTGATTGTTCTGCGGATTGCTGTTGAGCAGATCGGCGTACCGGGTCATCTCCTTGAAGAACGGCACGTCACCGGCCGCCGCATTGGACCGCATCGAGGCGAAGACGAACGGCCAGTTGATCTGGAAGGCGGCTTTGCCGCTTTCCATTCCGAGCCTGCCGGCCGTCTCGTCGGCGTTGGTGATCGACGGATCGTGACCGGGCGCGGTGGCCACCGCCTTGAGGATCTGCAAGGCCTTGAGGGTGGCGGCGCGGTGCTCGGCCGTGTCATTGAGCGTCTGTGTGGACGCGTCGTCGGGATCGACGACAGAACCACCGGCACTGGTGAGCACCGAGTTGAACCAGACCATCAGGCCCTCGTACTGGGCCCCCTGCTCCATGATCCAGCTCGGTCCCCCGGCCTTGCGGATCTTCTCCGCGGCATCAAGCATCTCGTCCCAGGTGGCGGGAGGCCTCGTGGTGCCGAGATACTGTTTCATCAGATCGGGCCGGAACCAGAGCAGCTGGGTATTGCTCCACGTCGGGATCGCATACAGCCGCTTCTCGGAATCGTCGGTGGTCTGCCAGAGCGCGCTGGCGAGCGGGCCGCCGAGCGTGGTCTCCTTGATCTTGGCCGCGAGCGGGTCGGGCACCGGTTCGATCCAGCCCGCATCAGCGAACTCAGCGGTCCAGACGACGTCCAGACCCATCAGGTCGACCCCGCTGTCGTTGCCGGCCAGCCGGCGCGCGAGCTGCAGTCGCTGGTCGTCGGCGGCCTTGGGCAGGACATGCACCTTGATCGTGTATTTACCGGCCGAATCCTTGGTGCACGCGGCACTGGTCGTGCGGGTGATCGCCGCACCGTCGGCGTTGGTATAGATGTTGATGGTGCCGGGGGTGTGTCCCGATCCGCACGCGGCCACAGGCAGACCCACGGCCACCGCCACGGCGATGCCGAGTGCCCTGCGTAGGACCCATTTTCGTGGCGCCCTGTCGTTTGGAACCCCGGTGCATGGAACCCCGTCGTGTGGGACCCCGGTGTGCCTGATCGTCACATGCCCTCCTCACGCCATTGTTCGGTTTCTCAACCTAACAGAGCATGATGTGAGCTACCGCACCATTGGTTCGAGCGTGCCAGCGAGCAGAGCCGAATGGCCAGGGAACATGCCCGGATTGGTGTCGATCGATGCGGGATCGTCAGATTGTCAGCCGCGCCAGCATGTCTCGTGCCTTCTCGGCGCTGCGCGGATCGCACAGCACGTCGTAGCGGCCCGCCACCAGCTGCATGGTCGAGGCGAAATCGCGTTGCCCGCGCGTGGCCGCATAAGGGATCGTCGTGGAGATAACACCGAAGACGATGCCGCCGACGAGGCCGAAAACAATAGGCACCAAAGGGTTGTCGACGACGAGCGACACCAGCAGACCGAAGAACAGGCCCAGCCACGCCCCCGACACGATGCCACCGCCGATGACCTTGCCCCACGTCAGCCGGCCGATCACCTTCTCCACCTGCATCAGGTCGACCCCGACAATGGTCACATCCTGGACCGCGAACTCCTGATCCGACAGGTAGTCGACGGCGCGCTGAGCCTCTGCGTACGTACCGTAGGAACCGATCGGCCACCCCTTCGGCGGCGTGGGCAGCGCAGCACCGGGCCTGGGCGGTTGAATCGGGTTGGACATGTCGTCTCCACTCCTGTTGTCAGCGACCTCTACCCTTAGCCCATGGCATCGTTGGGCAAGGTCTACATCGCCAGATTAGTCGGGCTCACGGTACTCGGTCCCGACGGCGAGTCGATCGGAAGAATCCGTGATGTCGTCGTCGCTCTGCGCCTGTCCGGCCAACGTCCGCGCGCCCTCGGGTTGGCCGTCGAATTGCCCACCCGGCGAAGGATTTTCGTGCCCATGCTGCGCATCACGTCCATCGAGCCACAGGCCGTGACCCTGGGCACCGGCCAGGTGAACTTGCGGCAGATGCAGTTGCGTCCCGGCGAGGCACTGGCGATGGGGCAGATCGTCGATTCCCGCGTGCGGATCCACGATCCCGACCTCAAGGGCCTGGAGGATCAGGACCTGACAGTGATCGACCTCGGTATCGAACGCACCCGCACCCGCGATTGGGTGATTTCCCGCGTCGCGGTGCGAACCAGCCGAAAAGGCTTGCGTCGCGGTGATATTCACGTCGTCGAATGGGGTCACGTGGTGGGCCTGACCCAACACGCGCTGCAACTTCCCGGACAGAGCCTGGCACAGGAGCTGTCCCAGTTCGAGGGCATGCGCCCCGCCGACGTCGCCAACGCCCTGCGCGATCTCCCGCCCCGCCGCCGCGACCGGATCGCCGCCGCACTCGACGACGGGCGCCTGGCCGACGTCCTGCAGGAGCTGCCGCCCGACGACCAGACCGCCATCCTCGACCACGTCGGCATCGACCGCGCCGTCGACGTCCTGGAGGCGATGGACCCCGACGACGCCGCCGACCTGCTCGGCGAGCTGCCCACAACCGAGGCCGAGGCCTTCCTGGCCCGCATGGATCCGGAGGAATCCGAACCGGTGCGCCGGCTGCTGACGCACTCCCCCGACACCGCGGGCGGCCTGATGACCAGCGAACCGGTGATCGTGACCGCCTCGACGACCGTGGCCGAGGCGCTGGCCCGGATCCGCAACCCCGAGATCAACCCGGCCGCTGCCAGCCTGGTGTTCGTGGTGCGCCCACCGACGGCTACACCGACGGGAAAATACCTGGGATGCGTGCACTTCCAGGCGCTGCTGCGCGAGCCGCCGGCCTCACTGGTGGGCGGCATCCTCGACGCCGACCTGATCTCACTGGGCCCGGAGGACTCGCTGGACACGGTCACCCGCTACTTCGCCACCTACAACCTGGTGTGCGGACCCGTCGTCGACGCCGAGAACCACCTGCTGGGAGCGGTCAGCGTCGACGACCTCCTCGACGAGTTGCTGCCACGCGACTGGCGTGAAACCGATCCGCACCCCGGCGCCGGTCCGCACGCCACGGTTCCGGCCGCCGAGCGGTCGCCGCGATGAGCACCGAACGTGTCGGCCGCAAGCTCGACACCCCGCAGGAACGCTGGCGGCCCACCTTCAATCTCGACTCCGACATCGTCGGCGTCTACAGCGAACGCGTTGCCAGATTCCTCGGTACCGGGCGCTACCTCGCGATCCAGACGGTCGTCGTCATCGTGTGGATCGCGCTGAACCTGGTCGCCGTGGCGATCCGGTGGGATCCATACCCGTTCATCCTGCTCAATCTCGCGTTCTCGACGCAGGCCGCATACGCGGCGCCGCTCATCCTGCTGGCTCAGAACCGTCAGGAAAACCGCGACCGAGTCGCGCTGGAAGAGGACCGGGCACGGGCCGAGCAGACCAAGTCCGATACCGAGTTCCTGGCCCGGGAGCTGGCCGCGGTGCGCCTCGCCGTCGGCGACACCGTCACCCGGGACTACCTGCGCAAGGAACTCGACGACCTCATCGACGAACTCACCGAGCGGCTACGGGAGCGGACCGAGGAGACCGACCCGCTCGACGAGCCGAAGACCGACGATCACGATCCGACCGTCGACTGAACCCGAACGGTCACGATTTCCGAACAGGCACGATTTCGTGGTCTCCGGTGCACAATTCATCCGTTCGGTGGACAGGTGGGCCGCAATTTACCAGGTCGGACGCGGGTGCACGTAACAACACCACCACCCGACGGCGATGCACAGGGGTAAGAGAACTGTCTTATCTCGTATTCAAAATGAGACATGATCTGTATGGTGGTTCACGACTATCGGTCGGGACACACCCGACCGGGCAATGACAACCCGCTCACCGCGGGCCGGGGGCTGCAACAACACCCGCGCCGCCGCGTGCGGGAACGACGACTGTGTGGTGTACGGAGCTAGGCGTGGAAGAGACCAGGCACTATCGGGGTAGTTGCCGATGAGTTCGGTGTTCAGGAAATCGGGCGGATCCTCGCGTGCGCGCGTCCCCCGGCGGACGCTGGCGGTGGGAACCGGATCGATCCTGGTCGGTGCGATGGTGCTCGGCGCCGCGTCGTCGAGTGCGCACAGTTCCGCGATCGACACCGTCGCCAACCAGGAACCGGTGGTCACCGCCCCCGCCTACGAGGTCTCACCTTCGATGGCCACGGCCATGACCGGGTTCGTCCCGCCGGCGCCGAACAACGCCACCAACGGCGCCGGTGTGGCCCCGCAGTTCCGCACCACCGTCGACCTGCCGTCGGGGCCGCTGGGCATCCCGGGTGTGGTCCTCAAGGCGTACAAGCTCGCCGCGACCCGCGTCGGATCCGAGTCCCCGCAATGCAAACTGCCGTGGTTCCTGCTCGCCGGGATCGGCCGCATCGAGTCCGACCATGCCGGCAATGGTTCCGTCGACGCCTACGGCACCACCATCAACCCCATCGCCGGCCCCGTCCTCAACGGAACGCTCGCCGGCAACGAGGTCATCACGGACACCGACGGCGGCCGGATCGACGGCGACGCCACCCACGACCGCGCCATGGGCCCGATGCAGTTCATCCCCAGCACCTGGGCGTCCTGGGGGGCCGACGCCAACGGCGACGGCAAGGCCGACCCCAACAACGTCTTCGACGCCACCTACTCGGCCGGCCGCTACCTGTGCGCGGGCGTCACCGACATCATGACCGAGCGCAACAAGGTCGCCGCCGTCCTGCGGTACAACCATTCGATGGAATACGTGGCCAACGTGCTGAGCTGGGCCACTGCCTACTCGACCGGTGTCATGCCGACCAACCCGATCCCCGAACCCAAGCGCCCGACACCGTCGAGCAGCAGGAAACCGGGACGTTCGGCCGACCGATCGGTATCGGAGAGCCGCAAACCGGGCGACCCGTCGGCCCCGTCGGACACGCCCAGCGCCTCCTCCACCACCCCCACCAAGCCGACCCAGCAGTGCGTGGCGCGTGGGGTGTGCCTGCCGCCGGGCGTGACCATTCCCGGTCTCCCGCTGCCCGACCAGCCGAAGCCCACCACACCGGCCAAGACCAGCGCGCCGGGCGCCCCGTCCGTCACGACGACGACGATCAAACCGGCGCCCAACCTCCGGATTCCGGGTCTTCTGCTGCCTACCCGCAAGCCCGCCACCAACACCCCCAGGCAGGGCGCGGCGCGTCAGCACGCGGCGGCCGGCGGCGCACCTCGCTGACCGTTCCGACCGGCCCGGGGAGCGATACCCCCGGGGGACATGCCCTAGGCTGGTGAGCGATGAGTACCGGAGTCGTTCCCACCGAGTCGTCCGTCCGTTCGGCCCTCAGCAAGGTCAAAGATCCCGAACTGGGCAAACCCATCACCGAGATCGGCATGGTCAAATCGGTCGCCGTCGCGGACGACGCCAGCGTCGACGTCGGCGTGTACCTGACCACCTCGAGTTGTCCGATGCGCACCGAGATCGTCAGCCGGGTCGAGAAGGCCGTCGCCGACGTACCCGGCGTCGGTCAGGTGCGGGTCGAGCTCGACGTGATGAACGACGAACAGCGCACCGCCCTGCGTAAGAAGCTCCGCGGCGACAAGGACGAGCCGGTCATCCCGTTCGCCCAGCCCGGATCGCTGACGCGGGTGTACGCGGTCGCCTCCGGCAAGGGCGGCGTCGGCAAATCGTCGATCACGGTGAACCTGGCCACCGCCCTCGCCGAGCGCGGCCTCTCCGTCGGCGTGCTCGACGCCGACATCTACGGCCATTCGGTGCCCCGCATGCTCGGCAGCGACGCCAAACCCACCCAGGTGGAACGGATGATCGTGCCGCCGGTCAGCCACGACGTGAAGTTCATCTCCATCGGCCAGTTCACCGACGGCAACACCCCCGTCACCTGGCGCGGCCCGATGCTGCACCGGGCGCTGCAGCAGTTCCTCGCCGACGTGTACTGGGGCGATCTCGACGTGCTACTGCTCGATCTACCGCCGGGCACCGGTGACGTCGCCATCTCCATCGCCCAGCTCATCCCGGGCGCCGAGATACTCGTCATCACCACCCCGCAGCAGGCGGCGGCGGAGGTGGCCGAACGGGCCGGCGCGATCGCCCTGCAGACACGTCAGAAGATCCTCGGGGTGGTCGAAAACATGTCGTGGATGGAGTTGCCCGACGGCAGCCGCATGGAGCCGTTCGGCTCCGGCGGCGGTCAGAAGGTCGCCGACCGGCTGACTCGCGCCGTCGGCGCACCCGTCAAACTACTCGGTCAGATCCCGCTCGAACCGCTGCTGCGCGAAGGCGGTGACGCGGGTACGCCAGTGGTACTCGCGCACCCGGAATCGGCTTCGGGTTCGGCGCTGCGGGCTGTCGCCGATCAACTGGCCGTGCGGCGCCGCGGACTGGCCGGGATGAGCCTGGGCATCGACACCACCAGGCGTGCCGAACCCGGCAATCTGCTGTAACCGCCCAAGGTGGCCCTAGGTGGCGTCCCAGCGGCTCGCGTCGTGCGGGCCGCCGCCGGGAGCCTTCGGCGTCTTACCCAGATCGGGTTTGGAGCCCAGGTCGGGTGCGGACGACGGCCGCTTGGTCATCGACGGATTCGCAGACCCGGGCGCTTCCCCCAGGTCGAACCCCTTCTTGACGTCGTCGAATCCATTCCGGACGTCATCGAAAATGGAGCTGTCACCGTTGAGCAGGTGCTTGGTGACGATCGACTGCGGTGTCATCCCCCGCAATTCATTGAGCTGTGCGAGTGGTTTGCGCAGATCCTCGAAGTCGGGGCCGAGCTCGTCCTTGAGCTGGCTCGTCGCACCCGTCGCGTAGTCGCGGACCTGACGCACCGCGCGCAGCGTCCACGACACCGCACCGGGCAGCCGCTCCGGGCCGAGCACGATGAGCGCCGCGGCGAGAATGATCAGGAGTTCGCCCCACCCGATGTTGCTGAACATGTTCGTGCACCCCCTGACGTGCTGTGGAGACCGGATATGAAGTCCGACACCTTCGGATGCCTCTAGTCGCTGCCCGGCGTGATGGTGGACTTGAAGGTCCGGCCGTCCCGCCAATAAGTGAACGGAACCTTCTCGCCGATCTTGGACGTGCGCACCGCAACCGTCAGTTCGTCGGCACTCTCGATGGTCCGGTTGTTGAACGAGATGATGACGTCATTCTCCCGCACGCCGGCCCGATCCGCAGCACCGCCGGCGACGACATTGCGCACCTGCGCTCCCAGCACCCGCTCGTTGCGCACCGAGCTGGCGTTGATGCCGATCTGCGGATGATTGACCTTGCCGTCGGCGATGAGGGCCTTGGCGATGGGCAGCGCCTGATTGATGGGGATCGCGAAACCGAGCCCGATCGAGCCACCGCCCGGCACCAGACCGGCCGTGTTCACGCCCACCACCTCGGCCTTGCCGTTCACCAGCGGGCCGCCCGAGTTGCCGGGATTGATCGCCGCATCGGTCTGTATCGCGTCGATCACCGCGTCGGTGTCCGATTCGGCGTCGGGTTTGAGCGGTACCGGACGGTTCATCGCACTGACGATGCCGCTGGTCACCGTGCGGTCCAGGCCCAGCGGCGAACCGAACGCCACAACATCCTCGCCGATCTGCAGCTTGTCGCTGTTACCCAGCTTGGACACCGTCAAATTCTCGATCTTGTCGACCTTCACCACCGCGAGATCGGTCCGCACATCACGGCCGACGATCCGGCCCGGAACCCGTGTGCGATCGGAGAACACCACCTCGAGCTTGGCCGAGCGATCATTGGCGGCCATCGACACGACATGGTTGTTGGTGAGGATGTACCCCTTGGCGTCGATGACGAAACCGGAGCCGTTGGCGTACGCGCTGGCCGTGCGGATGTCGATGGACACCGCCGACTTCTCCACCGCCCGCGCGACGGCTGCCACCTGGCTGCGCGGCTGATCACCGCCCCCGCCCGACTGATGGAGTTTGACGCTGTTGGAATGCAGCGGTGCCGCGACCTCGGCCGTCCACCGGCCGAGCAGACCACCGACCAGCCCGATCAGCAACGCGATCATCGCCAGCGTGCCCAGCGCCCACCAGCTGATCCGGTTACCGAACAGGACCTCACGCACGCCGAGCTTCGGGCCCGCGAGGGTCGGCTCGGGCGCTACTGGAACGCTCAGGGCCGGACGATCGAGTGTGGGGGTGCTGTCGGGATCGCGCCACGGATCCGCCCGCGCCGGAGGTTCGTCGGGCACACCGTAGGAAGCCAGCGGATCGCGCTGCAGGCTGTCGGGCTCACCTGCGGGACGACTGAACGCCTCGGCGAGGACGGGATCGGGCGGGCGTATCGCGGGTGCGGGCCGCGAATCGGACTGGCCGCTGTCGGCGAAGGAACCCCGGACACCCGCCGGCCTGCCGAATACCTCGGCGGTCTCCCGCGACACCGATACATGCCGGCCCACGAAGAGGTCGGCTTTGTCGTCGATCTGTTCCACCTGTCAGCGACCCCACCGGCGCGGGGCGCGGCCGTTGGTGTTGTCCGTCACAGCACTCCGGACACTTTGCGCATCGTGGGCGCCCTGCGCGTCGTGCACCGGAAATCCGGAGGCATCGAGGTGGTTTCCGTCGACGACACGCCGCATGTCGAACTCACGCGTCGGGATCTGAGCCAGTTGCCCCAGCAACGAGGCCGGGATCTCGACGGAACCGGACGTACGCAGGCGTTTGCTGGCCGCGATCTGGGCGTCGACGGCCGCAGTGCATTCGGCGCACACGGCCAAGTGCCGACCGGCGCGCAGGTGGGGTGTCATCGCGAGCTCGCCGTCGGCGAACGCCGCAACCGCCTCCGGATTGAGATGTTCGGTTGGAGCGAAGTCCCGGCCACCGGGGGTTCCCGGCGCACGATAGCCCGGATTGGGGGTCAACCAGGGCGCACCGGGTGACCAGGTCGCGGGGTTCCAGGAGGAACGGCGCCGCCGGCGCATACCGGTCGCATCGAGCTGCGACTGTGGGCCCGTGAGCCCCCCGGGAATCTGAGGACTCTCGGGGCCCTGACGACTCCTGCCGGTGTCCATGGTTTGCCCTTCCGTCTCGACTATTCGGCCGTGGCGATGACGCCGCGCAGAACCTTCCCATCGGGTCGGATGCGCGCACTGCCGCCAGCCTATCCGAAGCACTCAACGATGCTCGCGAGCCGGAGGTTCCCGGCCGGGGCTACGGCGTGGGCCTGGATCGACGCTAGCGGGCCGACCCCATCGCAACCGAGCGGCCGTCGAGGTGACCGTTGCCGGCCAGATGGTCGCGGATCGCCTGCCGGCCGCGGTGGATGCGGCTGCGCACCGTGCCCAGCTTGACCCCGAGAGTGGTGGCGATCTCCTCGTACGAGAGCCCCTCGATATCGCACAGCACGACGGCGGCGCGGAACTCGGGCGCCAGCGAATCCAGCGCGCTCTGCAGGTCGGCGTCGAGATTGGCGTCGGCGTAGAGCTGCTGGGGATCGGGGGTGTCGGCAGGCACCCGGTCGTAGTCCTCGGGCAGCGCCTCCATCCGGATCTTGCCGCGGCGGCGCACCATGTCGAGGAACAGGTTGGTGGTGATGCGGTGCAGCCAGCCCTCGAAGGTGCCCGGCTTGTAGTTCGACAGCGAGCGGAAGACGCGGATGAAGGTCTCCTGGGTCAGGTCCTCGGCATCGTGCTGATTTCCCGACAGACGATAGGCGAGCCGGTAGACACGATCGGCGTGCTCACGTACCAGTTCGTCCCACGACGGCATCAGACCCGCGCTGCCCGTGGCGTCGAAGCCCGCGGTGCCGGACGGAATCCGGTCGGCGGTCTCGTCGTAGGACGCTGATACTGGCGATGCAGACATTGCTGGTGCACGTTCCCTTCGTTCACGCTGGTGGTGCGGCCGGGGGTATCGGATCAACCGGTCCGGTGCCCGGTCTATTCCCGCCCCGGCCCGTTTCCCCGGATTCCCGAATCCCCCGAGTCGCCGTTCGCGCTCATCCGCGATGGGTCAACCCTCTCCTATCGGCGTGTGGTCGCCGTATGAGATGGCTGTGTGTTCCCTGAGGAAGCCGGGAACAGTTCACGGAGCGGCCGCCACCTGGGACTTTCAGCCGAAATCAGCGTGCCCTGCGACAGCGGTGACCGCCACCCGATTACGCTGGCATCGTGAGTGAATCACCTTCGCCCGTTTTGTCCGCGCAGGCGGCCGCCTCCGTGCTCTCCTACGCGGAGTCCGCGATCATCGAGGACGACGCCGTGGCGGCGGCCCGCGGCCGTGCAGAAGAACTCGGCGCGACCGCAGTGAGCCCGGCCACCGGTGCGCTGCTGGCATTCCTCGCACGATCGGTCAACGCGACGAACGTGGTCGAGATCGGCACCGGTGCGGGCGTCAGTGGGCTGTGGCTGCTCGCCGGGATGCGCGCCGACGGTGTGCTGACCACCATCGACCCCGAACCGCTCCACCATCGTGCCGCGCGTGCGTCGTTCGCGGGTGCGGCGGTGTCCTCCGGACGCACCCGGCTGATCAACGGCGCTCCCCGCGACGTGCTGCCCCGCCTGTCCGACCGCTCGTACGACCTGGTGTTCGTCGACGGCCCGCAACTGGAACTGCCCGACTTCGTCGTCGAGGCCATCCGCCTGCTGCGGCCGGGAGGCGTGCTCGTCGTCCACGACGCGACGGCCGAAGGTGCCATCGGCGATCCCGAACGCAACGATCCGATGACCGACGCCGCCCGCAGCGCCGCGATCATCGTCGCCGAGGACGACCGGCTGCTGCCGGTGGTCATCCCCCTCGGTAAAGGAGTGCTGGCCGCAGCCAAGGCACCCGACCGCGCCAGATAAGTGCCGGGTCGGACAAGTACCGGGTCAGACAAGTACCGGGTCAGACAACGCCCCGGTCAGATAAACGCCCCGGTCAGATATCGGACGAGAACCGGACGCCGTTGTCGGGGATGGTCACGCCCGGCCACACCCGAGCGCCACGCAGCAACTCGCACCGGGCACCGACGTCGGCACCGTCGCCGATCACCGTGTCGCGGATCAGCGCCCGCGGGCCCAGACGGGCACCGAAGCCGATGATGCTGCGTTCGACGACCGCGCCGGCCTCGATCACCGCGCCGTCGAACACCACCGCACCGTCGAGCCTGGCGCCGGGTCCGACCTCCGCTCCGCGGCCCACGACGGTGCCGCCGATGAGCACGGCGCCCGGCCCCACTCCCGCACCATCGTGGACGAGGGATTCGCCGCGCCGGTCACCGAGCGCGGGCGACGGTGCGATACCGCGCACCAGGTCGGCCGAGCCGCGCACGAAGTCCTCGGGCGTCCCCATGTCACGCCAGTACGAATAGTCGACGTGACCCTGGATGTGTCTGCCCGCGCTGAGCAGTCCGGGAAAGACCTCCCGCTCCACAGACACCGGCCGCCCTGCCGGAATCGCCTCGATGACCGATCGCCGGAAGACGTACGCACCCGCGTTGATCTGATCGGTCGGCGGGTCCTGTGTCTTCTCCAGAAAGTCGGTGACCCGGCCCGTGTCGTCGGTGGGCACACAGCCGAACGCACGCGGATCGGACACCCGGACCAGGTGCATCGTGACGTCGGCGCCGCTGGTCCGATGGGTGTCGAGGACCTGCCGCACATCGGTGCCGCCGAGGACGTCGCCGTTGAACACCAGGATGGTGTCGGCGGTGAGTTCACCGAGCACGTTGCGGATGGCTCCGCCGGTGCCCAGCGGCGCCTCCTCGGTCACATACCGCAGCCGTAGGCCGAGTTCGGATCCGTCGCCGTAGTACTCGGAGAAGACGTGCGCCTGGAACGAGGTGCCGAGCACCACGTCGTCGATACCGGCGGCCTTGATCCGGGACAGCAGGTGTGTCAGGAACGGCAGGCCCGCGGTCGGAAGCATCGGCTTGGGCGCCGACAGCGTGAGCGGCCGCAGACGCGTTCCTTTACCGCCGACGAGGATCACGGCCTGCACATCGGGCCGTGCATCGTCAGGTGCCTCGTGCTTTCCGGCGGCCTCGGCGGCGTTCTGGGTCGCGGAGTCGGTCATCGTTCATCCCCTGTCAGATAGCTCTCCTGGTCGAGAGCTCTACGGGCCGCTCGAACGGCCACTTTGGAACGCAACGCCAACCCGGCACGCAGCGCCAGCCGCAGCGGCGCCCGCAGGACGCCCGGGTTGCGGTCCGCCTGGAAACGGTAGGCGCTGCGGTGATGCGCCGGCAGCATCAGCTCCGGATTCTTGCCCGCGCTGTGCCCCTTGGTGTGGACGATGACCGCGGACGGGACGTACACGTTGAGCCAGCCCGCCTTGCCGAGCCGATCACCGAGGTCGACGTCCTCCATATACATGAAGTAGCGCGAGTCGAATCCGTCGACCGAATCGAAGGCCGCCCGGCGCAGCAGCAGACACGAACCCGACAACCAGCCCACGGGCCGTTCGCTCGGCGCGACATCGTCGGCGCGGTAGGCGGCGGTCCACGGATTGGACTTCCAGATGTCGGCGAACAGTGCGTGACCGGTGCCCGAGAACAGATCGGGAACGCGACGTGCCGACGGATACACCGATCCGTCGGGTTCGAGGATCAACGGACCGAGCGACCCGGCCCGCGGCCAGCGCCGCGCCGCGGCCACCAACTCGTCGATCGATCCCGGCGACCATTCGACGTCGGGGTTGGCCACCACCACGTACTCGATATCGGGTCCGAGTTCGGCCACACCCCGGTTGACGGCACCGCCGTAGCCGATGTTGCCACCGGTACGCACCAGTCGCACCGACGGGAAGTCTCGTTCCGCCCTGTCAGGGGCACCGTCGACGGAGCCATTATCGGTGATGATGACCTGCGGATCTGCAGTGGTGGCCTCGGCGAGGCTGCGCAGGAACGTCGTCAGATAGTCACCCGAGTTGTAGGTCACCGTCACGACGGCCAGCTGTGAAGTCACCGGGACAGGGTAACCAATCCCCGGGCGACCGGTCCTAAGTGTGATCCACCGGACTGTCCTGGCCGGCGACCGCGCTGCCCAGTGCCGTACGCCAGTCGCGCAGCGGGGTGAGCCCGGCGGCCGCCCACGATCGTCCGGACAGGACCGAATAGGCGGGCCGGGGCGCGGGTCTCGGGAAGTCGGCGGTGGTACAGGGCTGCACGCGGGCAGGATCGGCGCCGATTTCGGTGAAGACCTGAGCGGCCAACTCGTACCAGGTGGCGCGGCCGGCGTTGGTGGCGTGCAGCACCTGCCCGGCGACGGCGTCGGTCCAGCCACGGCCGGCGAGTTCGAGCAGTCCCGCGGCCAGGTCGTGGGCGTACGTGGGCGAGCCGGTCTGGTCGTCGACGACGCTGATGGTGACGCGCTGGGCTTCGAGCCTGCGCATCGTGCCCACGAAGTCCTTGGATTCGGGGCCGCCGGTGTAAAGCCACGCGGTCCGCACGATGGTGCTGGACGGATCGTTGCGCAGGACGACGTTCTCACCACGCAGTTTGGTGCGGCCGTAGACCGTGGCCGGCTTTTCCCGCGGATCGATGTCGCCCGGCTCGTATCCCTCGATGTCCGCGACGCGCGGCGGTGTGCCCGAGAACACATAGTCGGTGGAGATATGGATGAGCCATGCCCCCTTCTCCTTGGTGACGCGGACGAGGTGGGCCGGTCCGTCGACGTTCACCGCATGGGCTCCGCTGTGGTCCTCCTCCGCGCCGTCGACGTCGGTGTAGGCGATGCAGTTGAGAACGACGTCGTCGGCGGTGAGATCGGTCAGCGCCGATCGCACCGATTCGGAGTCGGCGATGTCGAGGTCGGTGGAGGTCAGCGGCGTCACGTCAAGTATCGAATCGCCGCGGGCGGCGACCTGCCGCACAGCGGTTCCGAGTTGCCCGGCCGCACCGGTCACGAAGAGTCGTCCAGTCATGGTGACCATGGTGCCCCCTGCCGGTCCCACGCTTCACACGACTCGCCCGGCGTTGCGCGACTGCATTCTCACTTCACACCAGTAGCCTGGCGTTGCACCTTTAACACCAGCACCACCAATCTCACCGGAAAGGCAACGGCCAACTCGTGGACTCTCGATCAGACAACGGGCACGGGCGCCGGGAGCGCAGCGAGCGGGCCCAGGTGTCGGAGCGCCGGGAGCGCAGCGAGCGGGCCCAGGTGTCGGAGCGCCGGGAGCGCAGCGAGCGGGCCCGCGTCTCGGAGCGCCGGGAGCGCAGCGAGCGGGCCCGCGTCTCGGAACGCCGGGAGCGCACTGAAGGGTACGACCGCCGGGAACGGGCAGAGGGGTATGACCGCCGGGAGCGGGCAGAGGTGCCCCGGCGCCGGGAGCGCGCCGGGGAGACGAGACGGGCCCAGCCACCGGTCCGCGGCGGCACCGGTGGCCGGGTGCGACGGCCGGGTGTCGAACCCCGTGCCCGCAGGGTGGACGAGCGCAGAACCGACGAGCGCAGGGTCGACGAACGAAGGGTCGCCGACCGAGGGGTCGACGACCGCGGCGGGATCGACCCCCGGCGCCGCGCCCCCGAACCCCCGGCCCGGGGCGGGGACCGGATCCCCGTGCGCTCCAACGAGGCACGCCGTGAGGCACCGCGGCGCCGACCCGCCGGGGACGACGGTTCACGCGACCGAGGACGTCGCGGCGATCGGCGCCCCGCACCGACCAGGCTCCCCGGGGATCCCCGTGACGGCAACGACCTGGACGTTCGTCGCGCTTCCGGCGAGATTCACACGTCGCCGCGCCGCCGCGCACCCGAGCGCGACGAAGCGCCGCGACACCGAATTCGGCGGCCGGCCAACGATTCCGGGGTTCCGCGGGGCACAGACGCCGGTACGCCGTCGATAGCCGCGTCGTCTCCCCCACCGGCCGGTGTCGTGGGTGTGGTGCGCACCGCGCTGCGGGATCGTCACAACGTGGCGCGCATGATGGTGGCGTTGCTGAGCGTGACCGTCCTGGTGTGCACGGGTTACGCCTGGCACAGCATCTCCGACCTGCGCGAGAGCGTGACCCGGCTGTCGGGCCTGGGTCTCGGCGGTGGTGGCGACGGTGCCACGGACGTCCTGCTGGTGGGCACCGACTCACGGACCGATGCCAAGGGAAATCCCCTGGACGCCAAGGAATTGCGCTGGCTGCGCTCGGGTAACGACGTTGCCACCAACACCGACACGATCCTGTTGATCCGCATCCCGAACAACGGCTCATCGGCGACGGCGATCTCCATTCCACGCGACTCCTACGTCGAGGTGCCGGGTATCGGAATGAGCAAGATCAACGCCGCGTACGGCGCGACCCGCGAGCATGTGCGCGCGGCGGCCGTGAAAGCGGGCAAGCCCGAGAAGGAAGCCGAGACCGAAGGCACCAAGGCAGGCCGAAAGGCGTTGATCGACACCGTCTCCAACCTCACCGGTGTACGTGTCGATCACTACGCCGAGGTCGGCCTGCTCGGGTTCGTCCTGCTCACCAATGCGGTCGGCGGTGTCGATGTCTGCCTGAAACATTCTGTGTCCGAACCTCTTTCGGGCGCCCGATTCCGTGCGGGAGCGCAGACGCTGACCGGACCGAAGGCACTCAGCTTTGTCCGGCAGCGCCACGATCTGCCACGCGGGGATCTCGACCGGATCACCCGGCAGCAGGTGTTCATGGCCTCGCTCGCGCAGAAGGTGTTGTCCGCCAAGACATTGACGAGCCCGTCCAAGGTGTCGGAACTGCAGCGCGCCGCGGCCCGGTCGATCGTGATCGACGACGGCTGGGACATCGTGAGTTTCGTCCAGCAGCTCAAGGATCTGAGCGGTGGCAACATCACCTTCTCCACCATTCCGGTGATCACCGAGCACGGCTGGAGCGAGGACGGCCAGCAGAGCGTCGTGCAGGTCGACCCGGCACAGGTCAAGGAGGCCACCGGGGATCTGCTCAAGGGCAAGAAGAAGGAGAAGAAGACCGAACGCGGCGAGTACACGGTCGACATCACCAATGCCGGCACCGTCGACGGCCTGGCATCGAACGTGTCAAATGTGTTGACCGGCAAGGGATACCAGCGGGGCAGCACAGCAACACAGGGAACCGAGGACCTGGATTCGGTGATCCTGGCGCATTCGCAGGACGATGCGGGGGCGCGCCAACTGGCCAAGGATCTCGGCGGACTCACCATCCGTGAGGACACTTCGGTTCCGAAGAAGCAACTCCGGGTGATCCTCACCAATTCGTACGCCGGACCGGGCTCGGCGGCCGACCCGGTCAACGAGATCGCCCAGCCCCAGCGCAACGGCCAGGACGTCAATTCGGCTCCGGGCGGCAACAAGTCGCCGATCACCGCCGAGACCGACGGCCCCGTGTGCGTCAACTGATCCCGAAAGGCACCGCATGTCCACCGTCTCCTCCGCTGCCGCCTTCCCCACGGTCACCGCGGCCGTGTTCGGCCCGATCAGCGACTGGACACGCCCGATGCTGACGTTCTACGACGACGCGACGGGAGAACGCACCGAATTGTCGGCGGCGACGCTGGGCAACTGGGCCGCCAAGACCGCCAACTTCGTCGTCGACGAGTTGGGGGCGGTGCCCGGCGATGTGGTCGCCGTCGACCTGCCGCAGCACTGGCAGACGGCGGCCATCTTGCTCGGCTGCTGGTGGGCCGGTGCGCATGTCCGGTTCGGTGCGGGCGAGGCCGACGACGCGGTCGCGGTGTTCACCTCCGTCGGCAGGCTCGATGACCACGACGACGCCGACGAGGTCGTCGTCACCTCGCTCGACCCGTTCGCCCTGCCCGTACGTGATCTGGCGCCCGGCGTCACCGACTTCTCCACCGCGGTCCGGGTTCACGGCGACAACTACGCCGCACGGGTGCGGGCCGCCGAAGCCCTGAACGACGTCTCCACCGCCGATGTGTTGGCCACGGCCGCGGCTCAGGCCGATACCGACGGAGTCACTCCGGGCGCACGGGTGCTCTCGACCCGCGGCTGGGCCGACGCTGATGCGCTCACCCGCAACCTGTTGTCCGTGCTGGCCCGGGGCGCGTCGCTGGTATCGGTGGCCAACGCCGACCCCGACGCCACCGATCGCCGCGCGCAGACGGAGAAGGCGACCCTGGTCCTGCGCTGATCTGGTCCTGCGCTGGGGCGGTCCTGCGCTGGGGCGGGTTATTCGCCGAGCAGTTTGTCGCGCAGCGCCGCGTCCTTGTCCAACACCATCGACTCCAGCGCTCGCTGGAACGCCGCCATCCGTTCGAGCAGCGCCGGATCCGAGGCGGCGAGAATGCGCACCGCCAGCAGGCCCGCATTCCGGGCGCCGCCGATGGACACCGTGGCGACGGGAACCCCGGCGGGCATCTGCACGATCGACAGCAGCGAATCCATGCCGTCGAGGTACTTCAGCGGAACCGGTACGCCGATCACCGGCAGAGGCGTGGCCGAGGCGACCATTCCCGGCAGATGCGCGGCACCACCGGCGCCCGCGATGATCACCGAGATCCCCCGGCCGGCCGCACCTGCGGCGTAGTCGAGCATCCGCTGCGGGGTGCGGTGCGCCGACACCACACCCACCTCGAACGGCACCTCGAACTCGGCGAGGGCCCCGGCCGCCGCCTGCATCGTCGGCCAGTCCGAATCGCTGCCCATGATCAGCCCTACGCGGGGTGCTCCGGCGCTGCTGTCGGTCATGAATGCGGGTCCCATCCGTCGGTCCACTCGGCGCGGGACATCCAGTGCGCGGCCCGTTCGGCCCGCTCCCGGACGTCCTCGACACCCTGATCTACTGCGCCCACGATATTGACATGCCCGATCTTGCGGTCGGGCCGCTCCCCCTTGCCGTATAGGTGGACCTTCGCCTCAGGCATCCGGGCGCACAGGTGGTGCAGCCGCTCGTCCATCGACATCTCGGGGGCCTGCTCGGCGCCGAGAATATTGGCCATCACCGTAACCGGGGCACGAGGCGAGGTGTCGCCCAGCGGGTAGTCCAGGACCGCCCGCAAATGCTGCTCGAACTGGGAGGTGACCGCGCCGTCCATCGTCCAGTGGCCACTGTTGTGCGGACGCATCGCAAGCTCGTTGACCACCAGATGGCCGTCCACTGTTTCGAACAGTTCCATCGCCATCACCCCGACGACGCCCAGTTCGGACGCCAGCCGCAACGACATCTCCTGCGCCTGCTGTGCCAATGCCTCATCGAGGCCGGGTGCCGGGGCCAGCACCACCGCGCACTGACCGTTGCGCTGCACGGTCTCCACCACCGGCCACGCGGCGCCCTGACCGAACGGTGAGCGGGCGACGAGCGCGGACAGTTCGCGGCGCATCGGCACCTTCTGCTCGACGATCAGTTCGGCGCCGTTGCCGAAGTTCTCATCGAAGACCGCCAGGGCCTCGTCGCGGGTTTCCGTCAGCCAGACGCCGCGCCCGTCGTAACCGCCGCGGACCGCCTTGAGCACGACTGCCCAGTCGTGGTCTTGGCCGAACTCCGTCAGGCGCTCCCGCGCGGCGTTGCGATCGGCCCCTCCCAGGTCGGCGAAGTCGGGCACCGGCAGCCCCAGTTCGGCCAGCCGCAGCCGCATCGCCAGTTTGTCCTGCGCGTAGTGCAGCGCCTTCGACGGCGGACGGACCTGTACCCCCTCGGCCTCGAGCGCCTGCAGATACGTCAGCGGCACCCCTTCGTGGTCGAACGTGCACGCCGTCGCCCCCCGCGCGGCGCGGCGCAGGTCGTCGATGTTCTCATGCGACCCGAGCACCACGTCGGCGCTGACCATCGCCGCGGGGTCACCCGGGGAAGCCGCCAGCACCCGCAGACACTGGCCCAGGGCTATCGCGGCCTGGTGGGTCATGCGGGCGAGCTGACCCCCGCCGATCATGGTCACCGTCGGCATCTGACCTGCTTGCCGGATATGCGCGGCTGGCTCGGAACTCACGGTTGACATGGTGGCATGTCGCGTCCGCGAACCGCACATCGTGGCCGGGACGGATGCCGGCCTCCGATCGTTTCGTACACTCGGATCTTGTGCCCTTTATCGATGACCTGGTCGACCGGTTGCCCGGACCCATACACGGGCTCGCAAAGCGCTACCACGAGCTGATCAAGTTCGCACTCGTCGGAGGCACGACGTTCGTCGTCGACATGGTCATCTACTTCGCCCTGACCCTGACGATCCTGGAGCACAAACCGGTGATCGCCAAGATCATCTCGGGGGTTCTCGCGACCATTCTGAGCTACGTCCTGAACCGCGAATGGGCATTCAAGAACCGTGGCGGACGCGAACGCCACCACGAGGCGTTGCTGTTCTTCGTGATCAGCGGCATGGGCGTCGCTTTGCAGGCCGCGCCGCTGTGGTTCGCCAACAATGTGTTCAGCCTCCGCGAGAACGTGGCGACGCTGCAACTGGCCGTCGTCGACTTCGTGCTGGGGTTCATCATCGGCAACCTGCTGCAGATGGGCTTCCGATTCTGGGCGCTGCGCAAGTTCGCCTTCCCCGAAGCCGACTTCGCGATCCTCGACGAGGACGAACCGGAGCCGGACGCCGGCGCCAGGCAACCCGACGACCCGCAGCCAGACGACGAGCTCAACGGCGGCGAACTCAGCGGTGGCGAACTCAGCGGTGACGAGCTCAGCGATGGGGAACTCGGCCGCGCGTGAGGTCCGCCCCGTCGCCGGCCTGACGATCGTCGCTGGGCCAGGCCGGGATGACGATCGAGAACACCGGCGGACGACGTGACCCCAATTCGAGACGGCCACCGTCGGCCTCGACCAGCGCCCGGGCCAGCGACAGCCCGACACCGGTGCCCCTGCCCGCGGAAAAACCCCGACGGAAGATCATCACTGCCAGGTCGTCGGCGACGCCCGGTCCGTCGTCGCGAACCGTGATGCGGACCAGACCGCTCGACAACTCACCGATGTCGATACGGCACTGACCCGCCCCGTGCGTGAGCGCGTTGTCGACGAGCACGCTGAGCGCCTCGCGGAGCCGGCCCGGCCGGGTACTGGCCGCAACGGACTCGGAACCACCGCGGGCCACGAGCGAACGCCCCCGCGACGCGAACGCCGGGGCGAAGTCACCGACCAGCGTCTGAACGGTCTGACCGACGTCGACGCGCTGGGACGGGGCGGCGTCCTCACGCGATTGGGCGACGAACTCGTCGAGCTCCCGGGCGAGTCGGTCGATCTGCTCCAGACCCGCCTCGGCCTCGACGACCACCGCGGAATCCTCGTGCAACGTCAGCTCGTCGAGCCGCAACTGGATGGCGGTCAGCCGGCTGCGCAGCTGATGGGACACATCGCCCACCGTTTCGCGTTCACGTTCGAGCCGCAGCGCGATCTCGGCGTTGGCGTCGCCGAGCGCCGACGACACGCGGTCGAGTTCGCTGATGCCATATCTGCGCCAGTGTGCGCCGAACTCGCCCCGGCCCATCGCCGCGGCCCGATCGGCGAGATCGGTGAGCGGGTCGGCCAAGCGCCCGGCCGTCACCGCGGCCACAACCGTTCCGGCCGCCACGGAAGCGGCCATCACCATCGCCACGATGCCCACGGCGAACAACTGATCGCTGCGCACGTCCGCGGCGGGAATCTCCAGCAGAAGCGTCCCCGCGGCACCGAGCGCGATCGAGTCGGACACGGTGTGCCCGTCGATTTCCGCACCGATCACCCTGGTCTCCACCTTGTCCGGCTGGCCGGGCGAGGCGACCGAACTCCTGACCGGGTAGTGGATGGTGAGCCTGCCGCCGTCCGGGAGCAACACACCGAAGGCGTCGACGTCGAGCGTGCCCGGCCTGATCGATCCCGCCTCACCCTCCTGCCGGATGAGCTGATCGGCGATCGCCTTGATCCTGCCGTCGAGATCCTGACGGGCGTTGTCGGCGACCCACCACCAGGCGATTACGGCCAGCGGAATACCGAGCAGCAGACCGACCGCCACGACCATGGCGATCATCGAATAGAGGATGCGTCGGCGCACGGCGGTGCGGCCCCAATCAGTGTTTCGCGGAAGTCAGGTGGTTCGCGGGAGTCGGTTGTTCGCGGGAGTCGGTTGTTCGCGGGTCTGGGGCCGGTTACGGGTCGAAGCGGAATCCGACCCCACGCACGGTGACGATGTGCCGGGGACGGTCGCGCCGGTCGTCGCCGATCTTGCGCCGCAACCAGGAGATATGCATGTCCAGGGTCTTGGAGGAACGCAGATCGGCCGAACCCCACACCTCGGTGAGGATCTCGTCGCGGCTGATCACCTGCCCCGACCGCTCCATCAGGAAGCGCAGCAGATCGAACTCCCGATTCGCGAGCACCAGGTCCTTGCCGTCGACGAGAACCCGCCGCCCCCGGGGGTCGACCCGGATGTCGCCGCCGTCGAGGACCTGCTCGGACTCGTCCTCCGAGTCGGTGCGCCTGCGCAGCAGCGCGCGGACCCGGGCGAGCAGTTCGGCCAGCCGGAACGGTTTGCCCACGTAGTCGTCGGCGCCGGCGTCGAGACCGACGACGAAGTCGACCTCGTCGGTGCGTGCGGTGAGCATCAGCACGGCCAGCCCGGGCCGCGACGTCCGGATACGCCTGCACACCTCCAGACCGTCGATCTCGGGCAGCCCCAGATCGAGGATCAGCAGTTCATACCTGCTGTCCTGCGCGTGTTCTAGGGCCTGCGCACCGTCGGTGACCACCTGACAGCCATAGCCTTCGCGGCCCAGCGCCCGTGCGAGGGGCTCGGCGATGGCCACATCGTCCTCGGCCAGTAATACGTCGGTCATCATTGCTCCTAAGCGCCGGAAGCGTCGTCCAGCGCCTCTTGGTACAGCAACGCATGCACACGCTCGACCTCCGGAATGTTGTCGAAGGTCAGCGGTTCGTCGGACGCCGATTCGATGACAAGCGAGCCGGTGTGCAACATGCGGTCGATCAGCCCGTGCTGGAACTCGATCGTGTTGATGCGTGGGAGCGGAATGTCGTTACCGGACCGGGTGATGATTCCATTGCGGAAGATCACTCGCTTGTTGGTGACCACGAAATGTGTGGTCTTCCACGACAGCAGCGGCCGCACCAGGAACCAGCCGGCCATACCCAACCAGATCACCAGCACTGTGCCGAGGGCCCAGGTCCTCGCGGTGCCGTCGAGCTTGTCCGACGCCAGCCCCGCAAGTACCCCGGCAGTTCCCGTGGCGATGACAAAAACCAGCATGGGCGCCACCAGACACTTCCAGTGCGGGTGCCGCTGCAGGATGATGCGCTCGCCCTGCGCCAGATTCTCCTTGGGAATACCCATGTCGGTCAGCTTAGTGCTCCGGCCTGTACATTTGCGGAAAGTCGTTCGGTGAAGCCACGCCGACACCCATCTCCTGCGGCTCAACCCTGCGGCGGCTTGCGTAGACTGGGTGGCCTATGACAGGTCAGGAGGCACACCCATGAGCTATCACGACCCGGTCGACCGCAACCGGCGTAATCCGGCTGGTGCCGTTCCCCCGACGCGGGCATATCCAGAGCAGCCCGGCCCCGGACGCGCCGGATACGAACGCGACTCCGGATATTACGGCAATACCGGACAATCCAGCGGTTCCGGACAGTATGGCAATTCCGGACAATACGGGAGTTCAGGCCAGTACTACGACGAGCGCTCTCACGGCGGTCCGATCTATCGCGACCAGGAGTACCTCGCACCCAATCAGTACGACAATCCTCGCGACTACCAGTCATCGCGACCCTATGGTCAGCAGTACGGGGCGCCCCAGCAGTACGGCCAGCCCTACGGCGCGCCATCGCAATACGACCAGCCCCAGTATGAGCAGTCACGCCAGTACGAACAGTCCGGCTCCCGGTCAGGTTCGCGCGACGGCCGGTCGGCACATGGCGCCTACGGTTCATCGCAGCGCGAGCGCAAGCAGGTCGGTCCGGACGTCCATCCCGGATTGTTCATCGGCGGTGTGGTGATGACCGGAATCGTCACTGGACTGGCCGCTTGGCTGGCGGCGTGGATCACCCGGATCGTCGCCGAGAAGGTCAACGATTCCGGCAAGTTCGGTGTCTGGAACCCGATGTCCCGCGACGAATACTGGTTCGCCGTCGTCGCATTGCTCTGCGCGATCACCGCGGGCGCGCTCTGGTACGTCCTGCAACTCATCACCCCGTCCCCCGACGCGTTCTTTCGCTGGGTGGTGACGCTGCTGATCGTGGCCGCCGTACTCATCCCGCTACTGCTGTCGGCGGAGATCTCCGTCGGCATCGCGACCGCGATCCTGCACCTGATCATCGGCCTGCCCATCCTGGGACTCATCCCCACCATGGGCCAAAAAAGCCTGAAAACAACCCGCTGACGCCCACCTGAAACGACGTTCGCGCTCAACCACTTCTCATGACGCCAATCGGATCCGATCGGCGATCAGGGAAGCGGCTGGGCGCGAACTGTCGTAAGGGGGTGTGTCAGCTGCCGGTGCTACTGCCAGTGCTGCTGCCGGTCGCCGAGCTGCCAACGGCTGTGGCCTCAAGGATGTAGATCAGCTGCTGTGGGGCGCACGGGCTGACGGAGGAACCTGCGGGTTCGGGAGCCTTCTGCGGCGGGCACGACGGCGCCAGGGGATATTGGCCGGGCGCACCCTTCGCCGGTGCGGCATCGGCGGGGGCGGCGCTCAGCAGCGCGGGCAGGGCAATCGCGGTCGAGATAGCGGAGACATAGAGACGCCGACGAACGTTCTTCATTGAGACCTCACTCGGTAACGGATACGGACATCATTACCTTGCCATGCTAAGCATCTCCCGGCAGCCCAACCCTGGGCGAGAGTGCTTAGCGGCGCACACTGCACCGACCGCCGACTTCGCATCAGGCCTGGCCCCGTATCAGACATTTCCGCCAGTTATTTTGTGTCGCTTACGAATTGATGCCAGATCGAACGGATTGTTTCCGAAAATTAGGTAGTCACTTACATATACAAGCGCGTCGGATTGGTGGATCGTTGCGATAGTCGTCTGTTCACACCAGGAGGGTGAAATGCGAATCTCATACCGGAACCGCGCCCGGTTGGTTGCCGCCGCTGCGGGTATCAGCCTTCTGCTCAACCCCGGTCACGCCACCGCAGACGAGGGTGCCGGATCGCCCGCAGTATCTGCGTCGCAGACGGATACCGGCGGAGGGACAGCCAATTCCGCAGCGGACGGCCCCGACGAGAGCAGTACCGCGAACGACGGTGCCACGGAAAGCGCGTCAACGGGGACCAGCGGCGAGAACGCCGCCACCCAGGGCACCGGTGGCGGCGACGGTGCGGGCAGTCACGCGTCGGAGGACGGCGGCGAGGCCGGCACCGACGAGACCGGCACCGACGAGACCGGCACCGACGGAAGGACGTCGGGCGCTGAAGGCACACCGGTCGGTAACGGCACCAGCACAACCGAGACCGGCACTCCCCCGACCGGTACAGACGAGGGCGGCAGCGTCGGGGCGGGCGATGACGGAACGCCGACGGACGCCACCACGACGCCTGCCGACACCACGCCTGCCGACCCTGCACCCGTCGCCGAGACCGGCAGCTCGCCGACCAGCGACACCCACATGACTCCTGCTACCAGCCCAGAGAACGACGTCTTCACCGAGTCGGCAACATCGACCACCGATACCGCGTCCACCGACCCGATCCCCTCCGGATCGCCCGCGGACGGCGCGACGATCACCGGAACCACAGAGACCACCGAGTTCAGTACGGCGCCCCCCACCACCGATTCCGCCACCGCGGACCCCGCTACCGCCGACTCCGGTACACCTGATACCGGCACCAGCACGGACGATTCCGCACAGCGGCTCATCATCGCCCCGCAATCGCTGAGCTTCACTCCGTCCATCCCCCTGGGCGACCCCGAAACTCAGGGCAACCCTGAGTCTTTCAGCGCCACAGCATTCCTTTCCCCCGCAACCACCACACCGTCGGCGACCATATCCGTCGGTCCATTGACCACCGTGTTCGCCGTCCTGGGCCTGACGCAGACCAGCACCACCACGACGACCCCGATCGTCGTCAGCCCCACCCCATGGGTGCTGCTGTGGTGGCAACGCACCCAATCACTGCTGTTCAACCAAACACCCACCACCACAACAACTTTGCAGCCGGCAGGCAACGGCTACACGATCAGCCTGAACGCCACCGACCCCGACGGTGATCCATTGACGACCACCATCACAACCCAACCGACGAACGGCACCGCAACTCTCAATTCCGACGGCACCATCACCTACACCGCCAACCCCGGCAGCACCACAGGTGACCAATTCACCGTCAATGTCTCCGACGCGGGCCCCCACCTACATGGCCTGTCCAGTCTGCTCGCGCTCTTCACAGGACGAGATCCCCACTCGCGCACCATCACCGTCACCGTACCTGCATCGGTACACAACGAGGTACCGACTCTCACCCTGTCCGCGCCGTCGGCGCCCGCGGTGGGTACCGGGGCGGTCACCGGCGGTCTGGCCGCCGCCGACAACGACTCCGACCCCTTGACATTCACAGTCACCGGTGCAACCTCCACCGGCACAAACACATTCACCACCGCCAACGGAGCCACACTGGTCATCGACCCCACGATGGGCGTCTACACCTACACCCCGTCGATCACTCAGCAATGGGCCGCCTCGTACGCCGGCGCCACCGCGAACGACACCACCGAGACCATCACGATCACTGTCGACGACGGCCATGGCGGGACGACCACCAAGTCCGTCACCGCACCGGTCTCACCGATCACCTTCGCCGGCTCCGGTACCGCCGGTGTCCAGCTCGGCCCCGACGGCACGATCTACCAGACCACCTCCACAGGCGACGCCACCAGCGGCTACACCACGACCGTCACAGCCATCTCACCCATCGGCACCTCAGCCACCACCACAATCACCGGAGCCCCCGTCGGCGGAATCAAGATCGCCCCGGACGGCGCGACCTACCAGACCACCGCCACAGGTGACCTCAGCTTCATCGTCGACCCCGACAGCTACACCACGACGGTTACCGCCGGCACAGTCAGCTACACCACAGCAGGCGCCCCACGCTCGGGCATCCAGTTCGGTCCCGACGGAACCGCTTACCAGACCACCTATACCGGCGACGGCAACGGCGGCTACATCACCACTGTCATCTCCATCAGCCCCACCCAAGCCCTTCCCCCCATCGAAGTCGCCGGCTTCCCCAATTCCGGTGTCCTGATCGGCCTCGACGGCACCGTCTACCAGACGACGACCACCTATGATCCGGCCACCAACAGCGACACCTACCATGTGGCCGCCATCAACCCCGCCGGCACCACCACGAGCACCGCGGTCACCGGCCTGGTCGTCGGCGGCGGCGCCCAAGTCGGCCCCGACGGCATCGCCTACCTGACCACTATCACCGGTGTCGGCGGCGATTACAGCACCTACACCACCACCATCACCGCCATCGGCCCCAACGGCGCCGTACTCAGCACCCAGATCACCGGCAATGCCGCGGGCACAGTTCAATTCGCCCCAGGCGGCACCACCTACCAGACCACCGTGACCGGCAACTCCACCAACGGCTACAGCACCACAGTCACCGCCTTCACTCCCACCGGCACGACGACCACCACCCTCGTCGGCCAGCCCTACGACGCGGTCCGCATCGCACCCGACGGGACCGCCTACCAAACCACCGTCACCGGCGACTCCACCAACGGCTACTACACCCACGTCACGGCAATGACCACCGCCCAACCCAGCACGATGATTCCCGGCCGGCCGCCGATGCTCGCCTACAGCAGCCTCCAGTTCGCAGCCGACGGAACCATCTACCAGACCACATTCACCGGCGACGACCCCAACGCCAACTCCTACCTGATCACCACCATCACGCCGACCGGCACCGCGATCACCAGACCGCTGACCGGCATCGTCGTCAGCGGCATCCAGGTCGCGCCCGACGGCACCGCCTACCAGACCACCGCCACCGACGACGGCACGGGCAACTACACCTACTACATCGCCGCAACCACGCCCGCCGGGGTAACGACCACCACAACGATCGTCGGTACCCCCACCGACGTCGTCTATCTCGCGCCCGACGGATCGGTCCTCCAGACTGTAAATGTGGGTAATAACGTCACCCAGATCGTCGTCATCAAACGCGCCGGTACCACCATCGTGTGAATCCCGGCCCATCCCGAATCGACCCAGTTCCTCTGCCTGCAATCACGAAAACTGTTGTTATCCAGTTCAACTGAATATCGGACATCGACGACCACAGCGTGATATATTTGTATGGATACAGTCAGGTGAACGTATCATCAACAAGAGATCGGACGATCTCATGGAGAAAAAGAACCGCACCTTCCTATTGCTGTTCGGACTCGCCCAGTTGCTTTCGACGCTGGACGTCGGCAGCGACGCGCCACCCCCACAAGGCCCCCTGTAGTCAGCATCGCATTTTCCTGCCAACGGGACGTCAAGCACACATCGGTGTGGCCTTTTGTAATGCTTACGAACTGAATGCTTGCGCTTGATAGCCCATCTCCCACTCAGCGTCTCCGATTCCTGATTCAGCGACTGAGTAGTCCATGGGCGAAAATCAAGCAGTTTGCGGCATTCTCAAATACGTCGCGATCTGAGAGAATCAACAGCAGCCGTCTGCCCACTCTCAGGAGAGTGTCATGCGAATCTCGCACCGGAACCGTGCTCGATTGGTCGCTGCCGCAGCGGGCATCAGCCTGCTGCTCAACCCCGGACAGGCCGCCGCCGACGACGATGCCGGGTCACCGGCCGGGGCGGCGTCGCAATCCGACACCGGCGGCGGGTCCGGTGATTCGGGGCCGGAGGATTCCGGCCGCGCCGCCGAGAAGAGCAGCACGTCGACGGGGAGTGGCGGTGAATCGTCGGCCGGTGGCGGCAGTGCTTCCGTTAAGAGCTCAGGAGGTGGCGACACCTCGAGCAGCGAAACATCCAGCGACAGTGGAATATCCAGCGACAGTCAAACATCCGGCGACAATGAGGTATCCGCGGACAGCACCACCGAGAGCGGTTCCAATGGCGGTGCGCCGGTCGGCGATGACGAACCCCCGGGCGGAACCGCCGCAACCCAGACGACCGAAACAGAGTCGACCGAAACCGGGGCGACCGAAACCGCGACGACGACCAAAACCACCGCGATCGACACGACACCTGCCGCCGCTGAACCCGCCACCGGCAACCCGGCAACTTCCGGTGGCGGCACGGTAGCCGAAACCACAACGGAAAAGGAGACTTTCACCCCTCCCACGACGGCGACGACCGATACGACGTCATTCGACTCCAATACCTCCGGGCCATCGAACTTCGGCCCGGGGAGCCCCGAGACCACCGAGTCGAACTCATCCGAGTCGAACTCATCATCGACCGGTACCACGGAGCCATCCGATCCACCCGACACACCGGCGACCGGTCAGCAGGCGCGCGGCATGGCCGCCCTCACCACCACCGTCCAAGAAGACGACGCACCCGAGACCACCGCGGAGCCGTCGATCGCACCCACAGCCTTTTTCAGCGCGACAACCACGACAACCACAGCCCCGCAGACCACCACGAGCGCACCGCTCGCAGGTCTCCTGACATTCCTGGGTATCCCACCCGTCGGCGGCCCGACCACCAACTCCGTCGCGGTCAGCCCGGCTCCCTGGACGCTGCTGTGGTGGATTCCGCGCCCCCAACCGCCCCTCACCAACCAACCCCCCACCGCCGCACCGACTCTGCAGCCCACCACCGACGGCTACACCATCAGCCTGAACGCCACCGACCCCGACGGCGACCCGCTCACCACCACGATCACCACCGCACCCACCAACGGAACCGCGACAGTCAACGGCGACGGCACCATCACCTACGCGCATAACCCGGGCAGCACCGCCGCCGACCAGTTCACCGTCAAACTCTCCGACAGCGGCCCCCATCTGCACGGTCTTGCGAGCATCCTGGGCCTGTTCACCGGCCAGAACCCGCACAACCGCTACGTCACCGTCAACGTCCCCGAATCAACCCCACCGCCCACCAACAGCGGGCCCACGATCATCTTGTCCGCGCCATCGTCGCCGGCGGCAAGTACCGGCGTGGCCACCGGCACTATCAGCGTCGCCGACGCCGACAACGACCCCCTCACCATCACCGTCACCGGCGGAACAAGCGCGGGCCCGAACACCTTCACCACCAGCGGCGGCGGAACCCTGTTCATCGACCCCGCCGCCGGAATCTACACGTACACACCGTCACTCACCCAGCGTCTCGACGCGTCGAGATACGACGCGACCGCGGACCACACCACCGAGACCATCACCGTCGTCGTCGACGACGGTCGCGGCGGCACCAACTTTGCCAATATGACCACGCAGATCGCCCCTATCACCATGGCCGGCGACGGATACCTCGGGCCGCGGATCGGTCCGGACGGAACGATCCACCAGTTGACGTACACCCTCGGCAGTTCCGGTGTCGACTTCTACCTCGCCAGCACCGCACCCACCGGCACGACGACCACGCCGATACCGGGAAACCCGGTATCGGACATCGTGACCGGCAACGGCGTCACCTACCTGAGCACCTGGACCGTCGATGAGTCCACCGGCGATCAGGTGTACTCGCTGATCTCCGTCGCCGCCGACGGAACCGTGAGGAGCACGTCACTGCCCGGCTACCCGCGCGGCAGTGTTCAGCTCGCACCCGACGGCACCGCCTACCTGTCCAGCACGACCACCGACGATGTCCACGTCACCCAGCTCGCCGTCGACGGCACGACGACGACCACCACGCTACCCGGCGTCTCATATGAAGGAGTCCAGGTCGGCCCCACCGGAACCGCCTACCAGACAACCTTGACGTACGACTCGGCGTCCGACGAGTATGCCACCCACATCACCGTATTCGCGCCCGGCCAAGCCCCCGTGACCTACGCTGTCGCCGGGCTGCCGGCGAATGACGGTGTCCGGTTCCGGCCGGACGGGACGGCGATTCAGACCATCCAGCAAATCGATTCCGGCGTCGCGACCACCTACGTACTCATGTTCGCCCCCAACGGGGGCATTACGCCCATACAGGTGACCGGCGAACCGTTCGACGGTGCCCGGGTCGCTCCCGACGGCACCGTGTACCAGACCACGTACCAATCAGTCACCGGCCAAACGTATGTCACCAAGATCGCACCGAACGGAGCCGTCACGGTGGTCGACTTCGCGGGCATTCCCGGCAATGCGATTCAGATCGGTCCCAATGGCACCGCCTACCAGCTCAGCCGGACCGGCGACGCCTCCGACCCCACCTGGCACCTCACCCGTATCACCCCCTCGGGGAACACCATCGACCTCAACGGTGCGCCGATTCTGGGCACTCAGATCGCGCCCGACGGAACTGCCTACGTGATCACCGGGGTCGGGTCCTGGCCACCCGATCTGTACCTCACCACGATCACGCCGGCAGGCATCGCGACGGTCAGCGCGACGATCACCGGCTATCTCTCCGGCAACGTCGCCATCCGCAGCGACGGCACCGCTTACTACACGACCTACACCGACGGCCCTGGCGGCACCGTCACCACCCACGTCCACATCATCGGCACCACCACCGTCATCGACATCCCCGGCCAACCGTCCGGCGGCGTCTATGTCGCCCCCGACGGATCGGTGCTCCAATCGGTGTCGAGCGGCGGAGTCACCCGCCTCGTCGTGATCGCACCCGCACCGGTCGTGTAAGGGCGGCTAAGGGCGGCTAAGGGCGGGGCGTCCGCGCCAGGGGGCCATGCTTTCGGATAAGGGCGAGAAGTTCGTCGACGGAGTAGCTCCCGAGCACCTCGCGCGAGTTCGTGCCCTGTGGGTGCACCACCACCACGCACGAACGTTCCAGAACCGACACGGTCCAGACGACGGCCTCCCACAGTATGGGACGACAGTCTGGCGACACTATGTTCGCCGGGACCTTGACCACCGGTGCCGCAGCTGCGGGCGAGGCCGCCTGAAGCGGACCGATCACCACAGCCGCAAGAACCGCGACCGTGCCCGCACAACGACGAGCAACTCTCATGGCAGGTATCCTTCCGAATGGTTCCCACATCCCTGGTCCAACAGGTGTATTCCTGCCGCGGCGACGTAAGTAGTCGCTAATATGCCCGGCAGATGTTGGTTGCTTTCCAGCCATCGATACTCAGTTTGCGGTAGCTGCGCTTCCCTCCGCATATCCCGATGTCCCAGGCGACCAGCGTTGCCCGTTGAATGGGTTCACCGCGATATTCAGCCCCAGCCGACTGGCAGAAGACGCCGTGGCCACGCGCCTTCGCGCCACCCCAAGAAGTCCATTTGATCTTACTAATAACATTGGCGCACATCGAGTTTGAAGTGAGTGTCGACGGACGGACCTCACCGTAACCCATCGAGTACTTGCCCTGACTCACTCCCAGTACCACCCGAGCCGGCGCCGCGGTGACAGCATCATCGACAACTACCTGCGGCACCGATACAGCTACGATGGCCGCCGCAACGCCGCCGCAGACACGAACAGTATTCATAGCACCCTCACGTCATCCGAGCTGACTGATGACGCCATCGTGCCGCCCGACGGTGTCAACCGCCGGGGACCGACGAAATTTCATCGTTTTGAGCGACACCCGAAGTTGGGTCTTGCACGCGTCGCGCAGCTGTCCAGCATCTGACCAAGTCCAGATGCAACGATCGACATGCCCGAGGGACCAGTTCTCCACGTGGCCGTTGCTCAGTCACCGAGTGAATTCCGCTTTCGTCGGCGAGAGGACGAAACCAACACTTGTTTGGGTGAAATGGCAACCGAACTCGTCACCTCGACTCTCGCATCTGACCAGCCCTTCGCTGCTGTCGAATTCGATCGCGCTGTTGTCAGGGAGTTGCCGAATTGGCCGACCGTCATTTCCTCGCAGTTCCCATCCGGTGCTCGTAGATATTCCCGGATTACCCTGCAGAATGGTGTGGCACGGGACACCATCGGACATAGCACTCAGATAAATAGCCCGTGACGCGCTCGGTTCCGGAGAATACTGCGAGTAGATGAAGCACAGTGTGTCGGCGGTAAAAGGTGGGGTGAGACCGCTGAGTACGCAGACGAGCTTATCGCCAAGTCCGCGAGGAGCCCGGCACAGGAACTTCCGATCGTGCGTAATCCACTCCGGAGTGCCGTTCTTACGATAACTATCCACGGACACCACGTCGAGAATATCCGCCGAGAACGTCGTAACAATACCGGCGGCATCGAATCCGTCCGGTGCGCCACTGATCTCGGAGGCCTTGGACTTCGCTGGCTTCAGTGGGTTTCCGCATGCACATCGGACGCGGGGAATGCCCTGGCTGTCGACGAGTACCGCAGTGCCGACATCAAGGATTGACTGCAGTTCCCTCGGCTGCCCGGATTCGTAGTCGTGATTGGTGACCTGAAGGGGCGCGGTGATCAGTTGGGGCCGCAGGGTGTCAAGATAGCTGCTGATGCCACTCACGTCGACACCGACGATCTGTGCCCACGCACGGGCGACATCCGGTCGCGCAGCCAGCTGCGACTTGAGCTTCGACGCGACGCACCGCGGCGACTGCGTGACGGTGCCACCGGAAACCGAGGCGCCGGTGTCTGGACCGCCCACCAACACAGGTTCGGTAAATGGCATCTGTGAGGCGAAGTCCGCGGACTCGTATCGGGCCGTCGACGGCGACTCGTCCCGCAGGACAAACACATAGACCAGAGCAGCCACCAGCGCAACGACCAATATCCCGGCAAGCGCAGACAACACCACCATCACCCAACCATTACGCCCAGAATCAATCACGCGATCCACTCCACTAGCAACATTTCCCGCGCAGCGATTTCATTGAACGCCAATCAGCTCCGTTTGGTTCTGAAGGAAATCGTTGAGCGGGAATCGTCGGGGGTGAGCGTCAATGGCTACCCTCCGAGACTGCCGGTTGCCCATCCGGCGAAGATGTCCGGGATGCACCCTCCGGGCAGACCGGCGGGCACCGTACCCGGAACGCACTGCGTCGGTGCCGTCTGAGCGCCGGTTTCGGCGTCGGCCATGATCGGGGACAGCGCGAGACCGAGGCCGACGGCACCGGCCACCAACGAGTAACGGACAACCTTCATAAAGCGCTCCTAAACGACGACTCGGACCACCTACACTCGCAGTCCGCGCCGCCCCCGGCAAGATGTGCTGGGATGTTTCGTCCGAAAGGGCTACGGAATCGTCAGTCGGCGACGCGTAGGTGGGTGACGTCGCCCGCGGTGGCGACGATGCGCTCCCCGGCGCTGGTCTCGACGATCACCCGGCCGTCGGCGTCGATGTCGACGGCGGTGCCGATGACATCGCGGTCGCCGGGAGCGACGAGCCGCACGCGGCGACCGATGGTATCGCAGCGGTCGCGGTAGGCGGCGGCGAGGGCGACGATGTCGTCGGGCCAGCCGTAGAGCACTGCGTCGAGCTGGGCCAGGACGGTGGCGGTGAGATCCTGGACGTCGACGGGGGCGCCGGTGGCGATCGCCAGCGACGTCGCGGTGGGCACAGGGAGCTGCTCGGGAGTCATGTCGGTGTTGATGCCGATGCCGATGATCGCGACGCCGCCATCGGGGGCCGGTGCGTATTCGGAGAGGATGCCGCACACCTTGGCACCGTCGATCAACACGTCGTTGGGCCATTTGAGGACCGCCGCCACTCCCATGGCGTCCACGGCCCGGGCGACTGCCACGCCCGCGAGCAGCGACATCCAGCCCAGCCGGTCGGCGTGCGGACCGACCGCGACCGCCGCGGAGATCGCCACCGACGACCCGGCCGGCGCGGTCCAGGTGCGGCCGTGCCGCCCCCGGCCACCGGTCTGGTCAGTGGTGATGCGCACCACGCCGGCCACCTCGGCCGTACCTTCGGTGGCCGCGCGGGCCATCAGGTCGGCGTTGGTCGACACGGTGGACTCGACCACTTCGATGGTGTGCCAGCGCGTCTCCGACAGGCGGTCGGCAAGGTCCTGGGGGTCGGGCGCGAGGCTCATGGGTGCCGAGCTTACCGGTCGCGACGGCCTTCACGTCCCCGTTCCCGACCGAGCGCTCGGGAACATGAGGAGAATCTCACATTGGGAGTAGTTGACGTACATCACAACGATGTCGTTAGCATCGTTGTTCATGACCTCTGCGCAAACCTCAGGCGGCACGCCTGACATCCACACAACAGCGGGAAAACTCGCCGATCTGCGAAAGCGACTCGACGAGACCCTGCATCCGGTTGGCGAGGGCGCCGTCACCAAGGTGCACGAGCGGGGCAAGCTCACCGCGCGTGAGCGCATCACCCATCTGCTCGATGAGGGTTCATTCGTCGAACTCGACGCGCTGGCCCGCCACCGCAGCACCAACTTCGGTCTCGGCGATCGTCGTCCGGTCGGCGACGGTGTGGTCACCGGCTACGGCACCATCGACGGCCGCGAGGTGTGCATCTTCAGCCAGGACTCCACCGTTCTGGGCGGCAGCCTCGGCGAGGTGTACGGCGAGAAGATCGTGAAGGTCATGGATCTGGCCGTCAAGACCGGCCGACCGCTGATCGGCATCAATGACGGCGCCGGCGCCCGCATCCAGGAAGGCGTCGTCTCCCTCGGCCTCTACGGGCAGATCTTCCACCGCAACGTGCGCGCCTCGGGTGTCATCCCGCAGATCTCGCTCATCATGGGTGCCGCCGCCGGTGGTCACGTGTACTCCCCCGCTCTCACCGACTTCGTCGTGATGGTCGACCAGACCAGCCAGATGTTCATCACCGGCCCCGACGTCATCAAGACCGTTACCGGCGAGGAGGTGACGATGGAAGAACTGGGCGGCGCGCACACCCACATGTCCAAGTCGGGTACCGCCAGCTATGTCGCCGCCGACGAGGAGGACGCCCTCGACTACGTCCGCGAGCTGCTGTCGTACCTGCCCAGCAACAACCGCAGCGAGGCCCCGCGCCTGCCCGCACCTGCGGTGGCCGCCGGCATCGAGGATTCCCTGAACGAGGAAGATCTCGAACTCGACACCCTGATCCCGGACTCGCCGAACCAGCCGTACGACATGCACGAGGTCATCCGGCGCATCCTCGACGACGACGAGTTCCTCGAGGTCCAGGCCGAGTACGCCACCAACATCATCGTCGGCTTCGGCCGGGTCGACGGCCGCAGCGTCGGCATCGTCGCCAACCAGCCCACCCAGTTCGCCGGCTGTCTCGACATCAACGCCTCGGAGAAGGCCGCCCGGTTCGTCCGCACCTGCGACGCCTTCAACATCCCGATCATCACCCTCGTCGACGTGCCCGGCTTCCTGCCCGGCACCGACCAGGAATACAACGGCATCATCCGCCGCGGCGCCAAGCTGCTGTACGCCTACGGCGAGGCGACGGTCGGCAAGATCACCGTCATCACCCGCAAGGCCTACGGCGGCGCCTACGACGTGATGGGTTCCAAGCACATGGGCGCCGACGTCAACCTGGCCTGGCCGACCGCCCAGATCGCGGTCATGGGTGCCTCCGGCGCGGTCGGCTTCGTCTACCGCAACCGGCTCAAGGATGCCGCGGCCAACGGCGAGAACGTCGATGAGCTGCGGCTGGAGTTGCAGCAGGAGTACGAGGACACGCTCGTCAATCCGTACGTGGCCGCCGAACGCGGCTACGTCGACGCCGTGATCCCGCCGAGCCATACCCGCGGACAGATCGCGACGGCGCTGCGGCTGCTCGAACGCAAGGTGGTCAACCTGCCGCCCAAGAAGCATGGGAACATTCCCCTGTGAGCGACGACACCGTGACCGGCGAGCAGAACACGCCGGACGAGAGCAAGCCCGAACGCCCGTTCCTGCAGGTGGTCAAAGGCAACCCGACCGACGAGGAGACCGCCGCGCTGACGGTGGTGCTGGCGGTGGCAGCCGGCAACGGCGGCACGCCCGAACCCGAGGTCCGCAACGACTGGGGCAACTACGCCGAGCGGCTGCGCGGGACGTGGGGGATGCCGACGAGCTTCACCCACCGGCACCGTTGACGGTGGCGACAACCCCATCGCCAGGCATCCACGTGGTGTTGGGGTCGGCCTCTCCCGCACGCCTGAAGGTGCTGCGCGATGCCGGCCTCGACCCCGAGGTCGTCGTCTCCTACGTCGATGAGGACGCGATACTGCGTGAGCTCGCCGACGTCGGGGCCGCCGACACAGTGGTGCGGCTCGCCGCCGCCAAGTCCGCCGAGGTGTGCGCGACGATCGTCGGCCGGACAGCCACGCCGTCGGACACCGTGGTACTCACCTGCGACTCGATGCTGTTGCTCGACGGCGTGCTCACCGGCAAACCCCACACCGCCGACGTCGCACGCGAGCAGTGGCGACGGATGCGCGGCGGTACCGGGCAGTTGCTGACCGGGCATCACGTAACCCGCATCAGCGGCGGCGCACTCAGCGGGCAGGCCGCTCGCACGGCATCGACGACCATCCACTTCGCCGACGTCGACGACGCGACCATCGACGCCTACGTCGGCACCGGCGAGCCGCTGTCGGTGGCAGGCGCGTTCACTCTCGACGGGCTCGGCGGCTGGTTCGTCGACCGCATCGACGGCGACCCGTCATCGGTTGTCGGGATCGGTCTGCCGACCGTGCGGGAACTGCTTGCAGCGGTGGGTGTGGACGTCACCGACCTGTGGCGGCACGGGCCGGACGCGCAGTAGGCCACTACCCACGCACCGACGCACGGTAGTAGGTAGTGTCGACACTCGGAAAGCAGGCAAGCTCCCACCCCAGAAAGGGAACCCGTACGTGAGCGTCGAAACCGACCCCGATCCCGCGTTCGCCGGATACGCCCATCCAGAGCGGCTCGTGTCCGCTCAGTGGCTGTCCGCGCATCTGGGCACGCCGGGCCTGAAGATCGTCGAATCCGACGAGGATGTGCTGCTCTACGACATCGGTCATATCCCGACCGCGCAGAAGATCGACTGGCATCTGCACCTCAACGATCCGGTGACCCGCGACTACATCACCGGTGAGCAGTTCGCCGAACTGATGCGCAGCAAGGGCATCAGCCGCGACGACACCGTCGTCATCTACGGCGACAAGAGCAACTGGTGGGCCGCGTACGCACTGTGGGTGTTCACGCTGTTCGGTCACCCCGACGTGCGGCTGCTCGACGGCGGTCGCGACGCCTGGCTAGCCGAGGACCGCGACACCTCGTTCGACGTCCCCGAGTTCCCGCGCTCGGACTATCCGGTGGTCGAGCGCGACGACAGCAGGATCCGCGCGTTCGCCGCCGACGTGCGTTCGGCGATCGGCACCGTCCCGCTGGTCGACGTGCGCTCCCCGCAGGAGTACACGGGCGAACGCACCCACATGCCCGACTATCCGCAGGAAGGCGCCCTGCGCGGTGGGCACATCCCCACCGCGGTGTCCATCCCGTGGGCCAAGGCCGCCGCCCCCGACAGCCGGTTCCGTGGCCGTGCCGAGCTCGACGACGTGTACGCCGGACTCGACCCGAGCACCCCGACCATCGCGTACTGCCGAATCGGCGAACGATCCAGCCACACCTGGTTCGTCCTGACCTACCTGCTCGGTTTCGACGACGTCCGCAACTACGACGGCTCGTGGACCGAATGGGGCAACACGGTACGCGCGCCGATCGCGGTGGGTGAAGAACCGGGCACGGCACCGGCGTGAGCGTGCCCCCGGCGCTCGCCGAGATCGTCGACGACTTCGCCGCCCTGTCCGATCCGGACAAGGTGACGCTGCTTCTGGAGTTCGCCGGGGAGTTGCCCGACCTGCCCGAACATCTGCGCACCGAGGCGATGGAACCGGTGCCCGAATGCCAGTCGCCGGTGTTCCTGTCGGTGGACGCCTCCGAACCGGCCCACGTCCGGCTGTACTTCAGCGCGCCGCGGGAGGCGCCGACGACGCGTGGTTTCGCCTCGATCCTGCATCAGGGGCTCGACGGTGCGTCGGCCGAGGAGATCCTCGGCGTGCCGGGCGACTTCTACCACGATCTGGGCCTGGACAAGTCGGTGAGTCCGCTGCGGCTGCGCGGCATGGCAGGCATCCTGGGCCGGATCAAAGCGGCCGTGCGCCGCCAGATCTGACGAACGATCGGGGCCCGGTATGAAGTTCGTCCAGATTCTCGAAGAACCCATCGCGCCGGGCGGACTGGCGGAGTGGACTCCGTTCGTGCCCGGTGGTCTCGGCGAGTGGAGCACCGACTCGCGGCCCACCTCGCACAACCATGAACAGCATCTGCGCTCGGCGTTCGCGCACCGGCTGCGGACCCGACGCGAAGGCGGCCGCGAATCGTGGCTGGGCCTGGCCATCGAATTCGATGAGCCGCTGTCGATCCCGGCGATCCGGGCCACCCTGCTGGCGTGGATCGACCGGCACGAGGTCCTACGCAGTCACGTCGTCCTCAAAGGCATCCGCCCGCACGACGGCGCACCGGGACTGGTCCGGCTGAGCACCGGACCGGGAACTGTGCACCTGCGCATGGGCAAAGTCGGCTGGTACTCGGATCCGGCACCCATGATCGATCAGATCGCGGGTTCGTTCGACCGGGCCACCGCCCCCCTGCACTGGCCTGCGTACATGTTCTCCACCGTCGCCCGCGAGGACTCGTTCACGCTGCTGTTCGCGGGCGACCATTCGCTCCTCGACGGCTACTCGCTGATCGTTGCCCAGGACGAACTGGTCACCCTCTACCGAGCCGCCCGCGACCACACCACACCTGTATTGCCCGACGTCGGCAGCTACGTCGATTTCAGCGCGCAGGAACGCAGGCTCGCCGACGAGACGGGCCCCGACCATCCCGCGATCGAGGCGTGGACGACGTTCCTGCGCACCGGACACGGCCAGATGCCACGGTTCGCCGCTGCTGAACGCCGGCTGCCGGAGGTGTCGCGCGCCGACGCCGCCACATCCGCGTCCGAGTCGGGACCGCCGCAGGATTCCCTCACCGAACTCCTGCTCGACGACGACCAGACCAACCGGTTCACCGCGGTCTGTTCGGAGGCGGGCGGATCGCTGTTCGCCGGGGTGCTGTCGGCACTGGCCATCGTCTATCACGACATGACCGGCGACACCGAGTTCCGGTGCGTCATGCCGCGGCATACCCGCGAGGGACCCGAATGGCTGGCCTCGCTCGGCTGGTTCGTCGGACTCGCACCCATCTGCCTGGACATGTCGGATTCGCCGACGTTCGGGCAGCTGATCGCCCGTGCCGGCGCCGAACTCAAACACGGCCGGGCCGGGTCCACCCTGCCGTACCTGCGCGTCGCGGAGCTGATCGAAAGTGCCCACCCCGATGTCGTGGCGGGTGAGCCTCGGTTCGCGTTGTCGTTCATCGACACCCGGTATGCGCCCGGTGCCGCCGCGGCCGACGCCGGTCGCGCGCGGGTGCTGCGCAGCCACAGCTACGCGCCGGAGGAAGTGTTCATCTGGCTCAACCGCACGCCCGGTGGCCTGCGGGTGTCGGCCCGTTTCCCCGCCGCCGACGCCTCCGCACCGTCCACCGGCGACCTGGTGGTGGTCTATCTCCACCGATTCGCCGAACTGCTGAGGAACATCGGCGACCGCAGTACTTTCGCTACTGACGGGTAAACGGTAACCCTTCTACCGAGCAATCGTTCGGTGCGCTAGGGTGAGTCGCGGAATCGACGGCGCCTACACTCAAGTGTCGTCGGTCACGCCTCGCACTCCATGAGGCGGCCAACGCGAACCAAGGTCAGAGCCACTACGAGAAGTGCCCCGCACACGAGGCGGCGGCAGCCCAGGAGAACCAGTGCCCACTCCCTCTGCGAACACATCCCAAGGCATCAGCAAGGTCCTCATCGCCAACCGTGGTGAGATCGCCGTCCGGG
>NZ_CALLZT010000045.1:0-9429 GCF_937858515.1 uncultured Gordonia sp.
TGGCGCTGGTTTCGCCGTAGGGGGTGAGGGCGAGCCGGGAGGTGAGGTCGGCGAGCGTGTCGAGGTTGGGCCACGGCCGTTCCGGGTTCACATGGTCGGGGGTCAGCGGCGACACCCCGCCCCAGTCGGCGATCCCGGAGGCGATCAGCGCCGCGCACTCCTCGTGGGACACCAGGTTGGGCGGTGCCTGGATCGCCACATCCGGTCCCATCACCAGCCGCGCCACGGCGACCGCGGACAGGAACTCCGACATCTCCGCATCCGGGACGCCACGCATCGCGGTGTCCGGTTTGGCCCGGAAGTTCTGCACGATCACCTCTTGGATGTGCCCGTAGGTGCGGTGGATCTGCGCCATCGCGAGCAGCGATTGCGCCCTTTCGGTGAGGTTCTCACCGATACCGACCAGGATGCCGGTGGTGAACGGCACCTTGGCCGCACCTGCGTCCCGAAGCACTTGGAGGCGCACCAGCGGATCCTTGTCGGGGCTGCCGTAGTGCGGCTGCCCCTTGTCGGTGAACAGCCGCCGGGCGGTGGTCTCCAGCATCATGCCCATCGACGGCGCCACCGGACGCAACCAGTTCAGCTCATCGAGCGACATGACACCCGGATTCAGGTGCGGCAACAGCCCGGTCTGTTCGAGGACTGCCACCGACGCCGCCCGCACGTAGTCGAGCGTCGATGAATAGCCGCGCTCGGCCAGCCATTGCGCGGCCTCGGGCCAGCGATCCTCCGGCCGGTCACCCAGAGTGAACAGGGCCTCCTTACAGCCGAGTGCGGCCCCCTGCCGTGCCAGGGCGACGACCTGATCGATCTCGAGGTACATGCCGTGCCCTTCGCGGCGCAGTTTGCCCGGAACGGTCACGAACGTGCAGTAGTGACAGCGGTCCCGGCACAGCCGCGTCAGCGGGATGAACACCTTGCGCGAGTAGGTGATCCGGCCCGCTCGTCCCGCCCGCGCCAGCCCCTCGTCGCGCAACCGCGCGGCGACCGACTGCAATTCGGCCAGATCGTCGCCCCGGCACGACAGCAGCGTGACGACATCGTCGATGGCCGGCCGCACCCCCGTGGCCGCGGCGTGTTGCGCGGCGGCGAGTGCGGTGGCCACCGCCTGACCGGTGCTCATCGGCCGCCACCCGGACTCGCAGGGGTGAACTCACTCCGGCGCACGACGTATGGGCCAGGGTCGAAAGTGCCGTTGCGTTCGCGGAACGACACCGCCGTGCCCGGCCATAGCAGCGTGAGCCGGCCACTGCGCTGATCGACGTACCAACTCCGGCAACCGGTCAGCCACACCGTCGGGGCACTGCGCTCGTCGATCTCTGCCGTGTAGGCGACCTCCGCCTCGGCCGACACCTCCAACGACGAAACAGACTCGGCGGCAATATAATCCAGGGCGCCCAGGACGTAGTCCAGTTGCGTCTCGATCATGTAGATCGCCGAATTGTGACCGAGTGCCGCATTCGGTCCGTCGAGGACGAACATATTGGGAAAGCCCGCCACCGTCGTCGACGCATACGACACCATGCCGCGGGACCAGTGGTCATCGAGCACCTGGCCGTCACGGCCGCGGATCCGCAAAGCGACCGGCGGACGCGTGGCCTCGAATCCGGTCGCCAACACCAGGACATCGAGATCGTGGGTGGCCCCGCTCGCCGCGCACGCCTTGTTCTCGATGACCGATGCCAACGCGCTCGGCTCATACACCACGTGGGGCTGCTCGAGCGTCGGATAGTAGTCGTCACTGAGCAGAATCCGCTTGCAGCCGATCTCATAGTCGGGCGTAAGGTGCTGCCGCAGTAGCGGATTAGATACCTGTGCAGCCAGATGGCCGAGCGCCAGATCCCGGATCTCGTCGATATCGGGAACCAGCCGCAGCCGCTGCGCGAACGCCCGATCGGCGTCGAGGAGCAGTTGCTCACGCAACGCCCGCGCATTCTCCTCGACACGTAGCCGCGCCCGCTCCTGCTCGCTGAACGCCCGATCCTGGCGCGGCACCACGTACGCCGGTGTCCGGGCGAAAACCACCAGTTCCTCGGCCGACTCGGCCAGGTGCGGGATGATCTGCACCGCCGACGCCCCGGTCCCGACGACACCGATCCGCTCCCCGCCCGACACGACATCCGGATGCCATTGGGCGGTGTGCACCACCGTCCCCGAAAAGCCGTCCAGTCCGTCGATGTCGGGAACGTGCGGCTCGGACAGCCGCCCGACCGCCAGCACCAGCATCCGCGCCCGCACACGGCCCCTGCCTGTCACGAGGGACCATTGCGCCGACGACGCGTCCCACCGCGCATCGACCAGCTCGCAACCGAGCCTGATGAACGGCGTCAGTCCCTCCTCGTCGACGGTGCGCTGCAAGTAATCGCGGATCTCCGCACCTCGCGGGAACAACGTCGCCCAATCGGCAGGCGGACGGAACGAGAACGAATACAGATGCGCCGGGATGTCGCAGGCGATACCCGGGTACACATTGTCGCGCCATGTGCCGCCCACCGCGTCGGCGCGTTCGAGCACCACGAACGATTCCCGGCCGCGACGCCGCAACTGTGTGGCCATACCGATCCCGGCGAATCCGGCCCCCACGATCGCCACATCGACCTCGGCCGGAACGGGCCCGCTCGCCCCGGTGACATCCCCCGTCGCTTCGCTCGCCCCGGTCACCGACCGTACACCTGAGGGATCGGTGTCAACAGTGCCGCGGACGGTGCGTCGTAGCCGGTGGTGCGCTGCACCGGACGCCGGCCCACCACGGCCGCGATGTCGGCGACCTGCTGCGCCGACAGCACGCGGCCCGCCTCCTGACCGGCCGCGGGCATCAGGACACCGTCGATCAGCAGGCCACCGATGTCGTCGGCACCGCCGCGCAGGATGTCGATGACCGTGTCCGGATCGAGCTTGGTCCACGCCACCTGCACGTGCGCGATCCGGCCGAACGTCAGCAGCCGGGCCACCGCGTGCACCGCGCGCGTCTCGCGCCGGGACGCCGTGCCTGCGGCACCGAGATGTGCGGGTGCCATCGACGGCAGCATCGGCATCACGATCAGCTCACTGAAACCGCCTGTGCGGTCCTGGATCTCATTGAGCAACCGCAGATGCGCGACGATGTGCCGGGACGACTCGACATGCCCGTACAGCAGCGTCGAGGTGGAGAACAGGCCGACGTCGTGCGCGGCCTCGATGGATTCGATCCACTCGGACACCGGCGGCGCCGACCCCCCCGACAGCCGCGCGCGCACCTCGTCGTCGAGGATCTGGGCGGCGGTGCCCGGCACCGAACCGAGCCCGACATCGCGTGCCCTGCTCAGGAACTCCGGGATGGACAACCCCATCCGCGCCGCACCGTCACGCACCTCGGGCGGGCGGAACGCGTGCAGGTGCATCTCCGGGGCGACGGCATGGATCTGTTCGATAAGCCGCAGATAGCCGTCGTCGGGTGCGTCGACGGGGATCGGGCCCTGCATGCAGATCTCGGTGGCGCCGAGCTGCCAAGCCTCGTCGACGAGCGCCGACAGTTCCGGTACTCCATCGGCACCACTCGCGATGACGGTGGTGTCGAAGTTGCGGTTGACCACGAAGGTCAGCGCATCCGGGTCGGTGACGGTCTGGCGCGCCGAATCGGCGATCGCACACAGCTCATCGAGTTCGGTACCGTCCGCGCCGAGCAACGCCACCCACTCGCCGTCGGTCAGCGACGCCGGGTCCGTGGCCGCACGTCGCAGCGCCGCACGAACATCCGCCGTCTCGGCCACCGCATCCCGAGCCCACTCACGTAGGACCATGATCACACTGTAGCGATCGGCAAGGCCCCCACCCGAACCCGGACGGTCCACCCCGGACGATGCGCGGGCACGGACCGGCGGCTCACCTGGGCCGGGTGCTCAGCCGACCGGACCACAGGGCCGCCAGCGGGATACCGGCACCTACCGCCACCAGCAGAAACGTCGCCACGAAGTCCGTGCCGTCCAGCGGGAGCACCACGTCGCGACCGGGACCGGCCGTCGCGGCGACCATCAGGGTGAGCAGCCAGGCGATCAGCGGAGCCACCCGGCCCGGCCCGCGCGAAAACCCGGAGGCCAGCCACAGCAGCACCAGGTTGGTGAGCCCCACGAGCACTGCCACGACCGGGATCTGTTCACCGAAGAACCGCTGCGGGGCGAATCCGGCCGACAGCAGCCCGACGGGGATGGCCGCGCACGTCAGCAAACCCAGCATCACGCGGTCGAAGACGACGCTGGGCATCGACCACACCTCGGCGACGGCGGTGGCCACACGCACCGATTGCACGTTCAACCTGCCGAAGAAGGTGTCCGGCTGCGCGACGGTAGGGGGCGGCTCCGGCAGCGCCGCCACGACAGCGGGTATAACCGTCTGCTGACGCTTCTTCGGCGTGTTCCGGCGCTTCTTCTTGGCCGCCATCGGCTCAGTCCAGTCCCGCGAAGAGATCCGTCTCACGGCCGGGCGCATCGGACCGGGGACCGTCGACCTGTACGAAGTGTTCGACCGCGCCGATCGGGGTGAGGATGTTGTTCGACAACGCGTACTCGGTACCCGATGCCGCAACGGTCACCTGGGTGGCGTGTGCGGCCAGCGCCGCAGCCTTGCGCTCATACACCGAACTGACGTCGACCTCGGCGGTGATGACCCCGTCCGGGTAGCGGGGCAGCTCCCCGTCGCCGGGCATCCGCCAGCCCAGCGGCACCCGACCGGCTGCGGCCGCCAGACCGGTTTCCAACGCGCTGTGTTCAGTGACCGACTCGTACACCTTCATCTCGGTGCCGAGCCGCGCCCGGGCGATCGGCAGGGCCGCGGCGGTGACGTCGTGCACCCGCACGTGGTCGGGATGGCCGTAGGTTCCGGCCTTGTCGTAGGTGATCACCACCTGCGGGGCGAACTCGGCGATGATGTCGGCCAGCAGGGCCACCGGCCGTTCGAGCGGCGCCTTCGCGAGCGCCCGCGGGTGTTCGGCCGACGGGGAGCCTGCCATACCCGAATCACGGAAGTGCCCGGCGCCGCCCAGGAACCGGGGTCGCAGGACGCGATCCGGCGGGCTCAGCGCGGCCAGTGCGGTGGTGAGTTCGAAGATGCGATATCCGCCGAGCTGATCGGCACCGCCGTCGGCGACCAGCTGTGCCCATTCGTCGCCGATCACCTCTCCCTCCTCACCGAGCGTGAAGGTCACCACCAACACCTGCGCGCCCTCGGCAAGATACCGGGCGATGGTGCCGCCGGTCATGATCGTCTCGTCGTCGGGATGGGCGTGAACCAAGAGCAGCCTGCGGCCTGCCCGCGCCGAATCCGTCACACCCGTGCCTTCCCTGCTCACCTGACTCGTCCCGCTCATTTCTGGTCCCACACGTCCGCATCGCCGAAGATCCCTACTTGGATCGGTCCGGACAGCGGTACCCCGGTCACCTGATCGGTGACGCCGACCAGCGACAGTTCCTGATAGATCGGCAGGTACACCGATTGTTCGGCCAGCAGCGGCTCGGCCTCCTCCAGCAGCGGCGCCGGATCGTCGGCCGACAACACCGCGCGGGCCAGCCTGATCAGGTCCTCGTCGCACAGGCCGGAGATGTTGCCGATGTATCCGGAGTCGGCGGCATCCGGGACGGGCCCGGTCGGCGACACCGATGACGACGACACAGATGACGTCACCGCCGGCCGTCCCGACGCCGGTGACGGGGTAACCGAGTCGCTCGGTGTGGCGGGCTTCGACGCAGACGCCGGCGCGGACCCGGCCTTGGGGGCCTCGCAGTCGACCTGCGACGCGAAGGCGACGGCCGGCGGCACACCCACCGCCGTCCAGCCGACCACCAGATCGACCTCGGAGTTCGTCAACGCCGTACCGTACAGTTCGTTACCGGCCAGCAGCCGGGTACCGGCCCGGATACCGATGGCGCGTAACTGGTCGACGATGGTCGCGGCCGCCGACGCCGAGCGCGGATCCCCGGATACCGCGCCGACGCGAATGGTGAGATCGCGGCCGTCCTTCTGGAACGGCGCCACCCCGACCGGCACCGATGCCATCTCGGAGTCGTCCCGTTCGGCGCCGGCCGATTCGGGGGCACCCGCGGTACCCGAAGACGGCTCCGAGATACCGGACGACGGGGCGCCCGCTGATGAAGGCACCGGGGTCCGCGCCGTCGGGCGTACGGGGTCCGTGGTGACTGGGCCGGTGGTCGGGGTCCGCGGCGCCGGTTCGGAAGGCTGACCAGACGCGGGAGGCCGGCTCTCGGAAGACCCTGACGCCCCTGAAGACTCCGGAGCAGGCTCCTCGCCGGACTCCGAATCGGACTCTGCCGTGACTACCGGGCCACGCTCGAATCCGGCGCCCACCAGCAACGATTCGATCCTGGCGTTGTCCAGTCGCGGCCTGTCGGCCGGCGTGTACCCGGCGTCGGTGGGTGCGTAGACGGTATTGGCGAACCGGGTGACCACCTCGTCACCGGCCCCGGCGAACGTCACCAGCTGCCGGTCGATTGCGCCCAGTATCGCGGTGCGGACGGACAGCTCCCGCATCGCCGGGGTCCGCGTGTTCGCGGTGACCGTAAGAGCCCGCGGCACCGGGTCGCGCCGGGTCGATGTCCCCGGTACCGCCGACAGTTCCGCCTGCGTCGACGGCCCGCTGGGGAAGTTCACGATCGCCGAATCGCGGGCCCGCACGGAACCGACCATCTGCGGCACGGTCCCGGCCCTGCGCAGCACGATCTGGTCGAGCACCGACGGTCTGGCCCAGTACCGGTCGTTGCGGATCAGCCGCACCTCGTCGCGCGTCTGGTCGATCGACCGGATGAGGAAGGGTCCGGCCGACACCGGCATCCCGCTGTCCATGCCGGTCTCGAATCCGGACGGGGTTCCCCGCAGGACATGGCTGGGCAGGAGGTTGGTGAACAGTTCCCGCCACGCGGGATAGGCGGCGGCGAACCGCACATCGACCGTCTTACCGCCCGAACTCGTGGCGACCGAGTCGATGAGCCGGTACCCGGCGGGCGCGACAGCACCCGGTCGTCGCGACATCTGCTGCCATAGATAACTGAAGTCGTCGCCGGTCACGGGCAGACCGTCGGACCACTGCGCATTCTTGTGGATCCGGTAGGTGACGGTGAACGGCTCGGTCTTGGTGACCTCGGCCGAGGTGACGAAATCGGTCTGTAGCACCCACCGGACGCCGGTCGGCGAGTCGACGGGAGCGAACGGGCTCGGCAGCGTGGTCGCCGCGATCGCCGTGGTCACCACGCCCTGATCGGTACGCAGATGCGGGTTGAAGCCAGTGCCGATCGAGCCGGTGGCGATGTAGATGGTCTTGTCGTCGGGGTAGGGAACCGGAGTGGCCGGGGGCGCCGTCTCACGGACGGGCGGCGGTGGATCGGCGCTGCATCCACCGACCAGCAGCAGCGCTGCGGCGAGTGCGGGAAGCACCACCTTGCGTCGTTCGCGCACCCGTCGCATCTCCTTCACGTGGCCCGACCTGTGTGGTGGATCGGGGCCGAGATCCGGCCCTGATCCACCACATTAGACGCGTCCTGTCCTCCGAACGGTCGGTCAGCCCACGGCTTGGTCGCGGGCCTTGGCGCGGGATCGTTCGCGGGCCCGGGTCGAGGAGTCCAGATGCACCTTGCGCACCCGCACCACCTCGGGGGTGACCTCGACGCACTCGTCGGCGGCGCAGAACTCCATCGCGCCTTCGAGGTCGAGCTGCATCGGCTTGGCCAGGGTCTCCATGACGTCGGCCGACGACTGCCGCATGTTGGTGAGCTTCTTCTCACGGCACACGTTGATGTCGAGGTCCTCGGCGCGCGGGTTGATGCCCACGACGTGACCCTCGTAGCTGTCATCGCCGGGGTTGACGAAGAAGGTGCCGCGGTCGGCGAGCTGGATCATCGCGTACGGGGTGACGCTGCCGGCGCGGTCGGACACGAGCGATCCGGTGTGCCGGGCGCGGATCTCGCCGGCCCAGGCGTCGTAGCCATGGAATACAGCGTTGGCGATGCCGGTGCCGCGGGTTTCGGTGAGGAAGTCGGTGCGGAACCCGATCAGGCCACGCGAGGGCACGATGAACTCCAGGCGCACCCAGCCGGTGCCGTGGTTGTTCATCTGCTCCATGCGCCCCTTGCGGGCGGCCAGCAGCTGGGTGACCGCACCCAGGTATTCCTCGGGCACGTCGACGGTGAGGTGCTCGAACGGCTCGTGCACCTTGCCGTCGACCTTGCGGGTGACCACCTGCGGTTTGCCGACGGTCAGCTCGAATCCTTCGCGGCGCATCTGCTCGACGAGGATCGCCAGCGCCAGCTCACCGCGGCCCTGCACCTCCCAGGCGTCGGGGCGGCCGATGTCGAGCACGCGCAGCGACACGTTGCCGATGAGTTCGGAGTCCAGGCGGCTCTTGACCATGCGGGCGGTCAGTTTGTGACCGGACACCCGGCCGGCCAGCGGCGAGCTGTTGGTGCCGATCGTGACCGAGATGGCCGGTTCGTCGACGGTGATCCGCGGCAGCGGCACCGGATTCTCCAAGTCGGCGAGGGTGTCACCGATCATGATCTCGGGCATCCCCGCGACGGCGACGATGTCTCCGGCGACAGCCGATTCAGCGGGGGCGCGCTCGACGCCGACGGTGGCGAGCAGTTCGGTGATCTTGGCGCGCTCGACGACGGGCTCGCCGTCGACCTCACGACACCACGACACCTGCTGCCCCTTGCGCAGGGTGCCGTTGTGGATGCGGACCAGCGCGAGCCGGCCCAGGAACGCCGAGGCGTCGAGGTTGGTCACGTGTGCCTGCAGCGGCGCCTCGGGATCTCCCTTGGGAGCCGGAACGTATTCGAGCAGCACGTCGAAGAACGGGTCGAGGTTCTCCCCCTCCGGCACCTCGCCGTTGGCGGGCTGTTCGGTGCTGGCGATGCCGGCGCGGCCGGACGCGTAGAGAACAGGCAGTTCGAGGGCCAGTTCGGCGGCCTCGGCGGCCTCGTCGTCGAGGTCGGAGGCCAGATCGAGCAGCAGGTCCTGGCTCTCGTCGACGACCTCCTGGATGCGGGCGTCGGGACGGTCGGTCTTGTTGACCACCAGGATCACCGGCAGTGACGCGGCCAGAGCTTTGCGCAGCACGAACCGGGTCTGCGGCAGCGGGCCCTCGGATGCGTCGACGAGCAGGACGACTCCGTCGACCATCGACAGGCCGCGTTCGACCTCACCACCGAAGTCGGCGTGGCCGGGGGTGTCGATGACGTTGATGACGAACTCGGTGCCGTCGGGCTGGCGACGGTGCACCGCGGTGTTCTTGGCGAGAATGGTGATGCCCTTCTCGCGTTCGAGGTCACCGGAGTCCATGACCCGGTCGACGAGTTCGGCTCGCTCGCCGAAAACCCCGGACTGGCGGAGCATCGCATCGACCAGCGTGGTCTTACCATGGTCGACGTGCGCGACGATCGCGACGTT
>NZ_CALLZT010000046.1:0-17243 GCF_937858515.1 uncultured Gordonia sp.
CCCCCCAGCAGCCCCCCCCGCATGAACCCCCCCCCCCATCGCGATGCGGCGGTCGATACACACCCCCACCGCCACATCCGGACCCACACCCAACGAAATCAGCTCACGGGCAAGAACACTCACCCGCGCCGACAGTTCTGCGTAGGAGACACTGCGCCCCTCGAACCACAGGGCGGACGCATCCGGAGACCGAACCACCTGCGCCGCAACAGCATCGGCAACCGAACCAGCAGGAACCACAACCCCGGCACCCACCGAACGATCCACCAGGCCGGTCCGTTCGGCCGGATCCAGGAGCGGCGCATCGCCGATCGAGACGGCAGGATCGGCGACCAGTGCACCGAGCAGTCGCACGAACCGGTCGGCCAGATCGCCGACCGTCGACTCGTCGAACAGATCCGTCGCATAGGTGACCGCACCCGACCACGGGTTACCGGCGTCGGCCGATGCCACCACCATCCGCAGATCAAGCTGCGCGGCGACCAGCGGCGGCTCCACCGCCGCGATCTCCAACCCGGCCAGGGACACCTGCGCACCGGCTACCGACGCCCCCGGATCGAACGACAGCATCACCTGTGCGAGCGGTGCGAACGCCTCACTGCGCACCGGATCGATCGCCTCGACGACGGATTCGAACGGAACGTCGGCATGATCGAACGCGTCGAGATCATCGACGCGTACCCGATCGAGCAACTGCGCGAACGACATCGAGGACTCGATGGCGGTCCGCAACACGAGGGTGTTGACGAACATGCCGACCAGCGGATCGAGCACGGCCTGACCACGCCCGGCGACCGGGGTGGCCACCGCGATGTCGTTGGTCGCGGCCATCCGGGCCAGCAGCGCCGCGAATGCCGCGTGTACCACCATGAACGGCGTGACATCGCGACTGCTCGCGACCCGCGACACGCCGTCGGCGATATCGGCGGGGATCGCGAACTCCAGATCCGCACCCCGATACGACGCGACCTGCGGACGCGGCCTGTCGGCGGGCAGTTCCAGCACGTCGGGCAGACCGGCGAGCTGCTCACGCCAGTATCCGAGCTGACGCGCCGTGACCGACTCGGCGTCGTCGACGGAGCCGAGCGCCTCGTGCTGCCAGATCGCGAAGTCCGCGAACTGGACCTCCAGCGGTGTCCACTGCGGCGAATCACCTTGCGCCCGTGCAGTGTAGGCGGTGACGATATCGGTCACCAACGGCAGCATCGACTCGCCGTCGGCACCGATGTGGTGCAGCACCACACCGAGCAGGTAATCGCCCGAAACGCTCGCACGCAAGGCGACGCGGATCGGCCAGCCCGACGTCACGTCGAATCCGGACGCCACCGCGGCGAACAGATCGTCGTCGGTGTCGACGGTCTGCCAGACACCGCGAGAGTCGAACAGCGCGATGTCGTCGATCCGCTGGTACGGCAGGCCGTCGGCGATCGGGAAGGTGGTGCGCAGCACCTCGTGTCGTTCGACGGTGTCGATCACCGCCTGCCGCAGGGCCGCCACGTCGAGATCACCGGTCAACCGTAGGACCGCCGGGATGTTGTACGTCGGCAGCGCCGGGTCGAGCTGGTTGATGAACCACATCCGCTGCTGCGCGAACGACAGCGGAATCCGGGCCGGCCTCGGGTCTGCCTTGGTGATCGGCGCGAGTGCGGCACCGCGACCGATGGTGGCGACGATCAGTTCCCGCACGCTCGGCGCGTCGAAGATGTCGCGCACCGACACCTCCACGCCGAGTACTTCCGCGGCCCGTGCGGCCAGGCGCATCGCCGACAGCGAGTTGCCGCCGATGTCGAAGAACGACTCGGTGACGCCGACCCGCTCGACGCCGAGCAGATCCGCGTACACCTGCGCCAGTGCGACTTCGGTATCGGATTCGGGCGCAACGTATTCGGCTTCGATATCGGCGAAGTCCGGTTCGGGCAGCGCTTTTCGGTCGAGCTTGCCCGCCGAGTTCAGGGTGATGTCATCGAGGACCACCCACACCGTCGGCACCATGTACACCGGCAGTGATTGCTCGGCAAGGGATTTCACGGTCTCGACATCGGGTCGCCGGCCGGGTCCGCCGGACAGGTAACCCACCAGATGCTGCGAACCACCCGGCCCGTCGGCGACTGTGGCGGCGGCGTGCACCACTCCCGGCGCCGACGCCAGCACCGACTCGATCTCACCGAGTTCGATGCGCTGACCGCGCAGCTTCACCTGGAAGTCGGTGCGGCCCAGGTATTCCAGCACGCCGTCGCGGCGGCGCCGGACGAGGTCACCTGTGCGGTACAGCCGGGTTCCGGGCTCACCGTACGGGTCGGCGATGAACCGGTCGGCGGTCAGGTCACCGCGCGCCGCATAGCCGCGCGCCAACTGGATACCGCCGAGGTACAGCTCGCCGGGCACACCGTCGGGCACCCGGTGCAGGCGGGCGTCGAGGACGACGGCCGACGAGTTCCACACCGGCACACCGATCGGCACCGAGCCCTCGTCGCCGCTGACCGCTTCGATCTTCTCGTAGGTGATCTCGACGGCGGCCTCGGTGGGACCGTACAAGTTGTAGAACAGCACGTCCGGCAGCCAGGAACGCACCTGACCCGCCAGCGCCGGCGGCAATGCCTCACCGGTGGTGGAGATGATGCGCACAGTCGACGACATCGCCGACACCCGCTCATGGCCGACGATGTCGGCGAACACCGACAGCATCGACGGCACGAAGTGCACCATCGTCGCCCCGGTCCGTTCGATCACGTCCGCCACATACAGCGGATCGAGATGTCCGCCGTCACGCAGCACCACGAGTTTCGCACCGATCATCAACGGCGCGAACAACTCCGGCACCGAGCAGTCGAACGTGTACGGCGTCTTCTGTACCACCGTGTCGCTCGCGTCGATGGGCAGTTCGTCCAGGCCCCACCACAGCCGGTTGACCACCGCGTCGTGGGTGAGCGTCACGCCCTTGGGCCGTCCGGTCGAGCCGGAGGTGAACAACGTGTACACGGCGTGGTCGATCCGCAACGGCGACAACCGTTCCGAGTCGGTGACCGGCGGAGTGGACAGATCCACCTCACTCGAGCAGTCGACGATCAGGGTCTGAATGTCCCCGGCCCATGTACTCGACTCACCGGACCCTTCGTGACGCGACCGGCTCGCAAGCTCGCGCGACCGCTCCTCAGGGATCAAGAAGGCGGGACCGTCGGCACCGGTCAGCATTGTGCTCACCCCGGCGGTCTCCAGCATGTACTCCACGCGGTCGTCCGGGGTGTCAAGCCCGATGGGCACGTATTGACCACCGGCGGCGATGACCGCGTGGATGGCGACCATCATCTCCACCGATCGCGGAATCCGAACGGCCACAGCCGACTCCGGACCCACTCCGGCTTCGATGAGTCGCCGCGCCAGAGTGTTGACCCGGGCGCCGAACTCTCGGTAGGAGACCTCGCGGCCCTCGAACCACAGCGCGGTCGCCTCGGGCGTCTTGGCGATTGCGGCGGCCACCACGTCGGCGACAGTGCCGGCCGGCACCTGCACCCGGGCACCCCATTCCACCGGATCGGCAGCGGTGTCGGCGGCGACCGTGATCGTGTAGTCACCGGCGGCGCGCGCGGGATCGGCGACGACCTGCTCCAGCAGTGTCACCAGTCGTTCGCCGAACGCCCGCATCGTCGACTCATCGAACAGGTCCGTCGCGTACTCCAGCGTCAGTTCCCATGGCTGTCCCGGCGCGGCCGCGACACCGACGGTGAGATCCACTCGTGCCGTGGTGGTGGGTGCCTCAAGCGGCGTCACGGTGATGTCGGATACCGAGACCGGTTGTGCAGGTTGACCGTTGCTGAAGAACAGCAGCACCTGCACCAGCGGTGCGAACGCCTCGGATCGTGCCGGGCTGAGTGCCTCGACGAGCGCCTCGAACGGCAGCTCGGCGTGCGCGTAACCCTCGAGATCGGTGTCGCGCACCTGCCGCAGCAGGTCGCCGAACGGACGGCCGCCGTCCACCTGGGTGCGCAACACGAGGGTGTTGACGAACATGCCGACGAGCGGGTCGAGTTCGGCCTGACCACGACCGGCAACCGATGTACCGACGGCGATGTCGTCGGCACCGGAGAGCCGCGACAGCAGTGTCGCGAGCGCCGCGTGGAACACCATGAACGGTGTCACGTCGGCATCGATACCCAACTGATCGATGCCGGCGGTCAGTTCCTCCGGCAGGGTCAGCGTCACGGCCGCACCGCGCTGGGAGGCGATCGGCGGACGCGGCCGGTCGGTGGGCAGTTCGAGGACGTCCGGGAGCCCGGCGAGCCGCTCGGCCCAGTAGGCGAGCTGTTGCCCGACCACCGATTCGGGGTCGTCGGGTGAGCCGAGAACGTCGTGCTGCCAGATCGCGTAGTCGGCGAATTGCACCGGCAGCGGGGCGAACTCTGGTGTCCGGCCTTCTGCGCGGGCCGCGTAGGCGGTGACGATGTCGGTCAGCAGCGGCGGCATCGACTCACCGTCGGCGGCGATGTGGTGCGCGACCGCGGCGAACACATAGCTCTCACCATCACGAAGCAGCCGGAACCGAACGGGCCAGTGCCGTGTCAGATCGAACCCGGTCAGCAGCGAGGACTCGATCTCGGCCGCCGAATCGACGACCTGCCAGTCGAGTTCGTCGGTCACCGTCTCCGGCGCGGCGATCAACTGGTGGGGCGCACCGTCGACATCGGGGAACGTGGTCCGCAGAACCTCGTGCCGCACAAGTACATCCACGATCGCCGCCCGCAGCGCACCGACGTCGAGCGCACCGGCGAGCCGCACCACGGCCGGGATGTTGTAGGTGGGCGACTCGGGGTCGAACCGGCTCAGGAACCACATGCGTTGTTGCGCGAACGACAACGGAACCCGCTCGGGCCGCGGAACGACCGCGGCCACCTGCGGCAGCGCCGCCGAATGTCCGGCGACCGCCGCGACGAGTTCCCGCACCGACGGGGCCTCGAACACATCACGCAGGGTCACCTCCACCCCGAGCGCCGCGGACACCCGCCCCGCCACCCGGGTGGCCGACAACGAGTTGCCGCCGATGTCGAAGAACGATTCGGTGACCGACACCCGGTCGACGCCCAGGATCTCGGCGAATGCCGCGACGGCAGCCTCCTCGGCCGCACTTTCGGGCGCGATGTACTCGGCCGCCTCGATCACCGGTTCCGGCAGGGCCGCTTTGTCGAGTTTGCCCACCGGGGTGAGCGGCAGTGAATCCAGCACCGTTATCGACGCCGGCACCATGTGCGCCGGAAGCCGTTCGCCGACAAACCGTTTCACCTCGGCAATGTCGATATCGGCGTCGGTGTCGGCACGGACCACGTAGGCGGCCAGCGCCGTGGCCACCTGTCCGCCGACACCGATGACGACGGCCGAATGCAGATCGGGATGCTCGTTGAGGACTGCCTCGATCTCGCCGAGTTCGATGCGCAGACCACGCAGCTTGACCTGGTCGTCGTTACGGCCGGAGTACTCGATGACGGGTGCGCCGGACTCGTCCAGCTGCCACCGCACGACATCACCGGTGCGGTACATACGGTCGCCGGTTCCGCTGTGCGGGTTGGCGACGAACCTGTCGGCCGTCAGTCCGGGCCGGTCGAGGTAGCCGCGCGAGAGAGCCCGGCCGGCGACGTACAACTCGCCGGTCACACCGACCGGCACCGGCCGCAGCCTGCTGTCGAGGACCATGAGTGCCACGCCCTCGATGGGACCGCCGAGGCTGACCGGCTCCCCAATCTCCATCGGCTCGCTGATCGCCACACCGATGGTGGTTTCGGTGGGGCCGTACAGGTTCTGGATACGACGGCAGGCCGCCCATTCGTCCTTGAGTGCCGCGCTGACCGCCTCGCCGCCGGCGTACACCACCCGCAACGCGAACAGCGCCTCCGGGTCGAGCGTCGAGAGCACGGTCGGCGTGAGGAAGGTGTGCGTGATCCCCTGACGCGCCATGTACTCCTGCAGGACCTCGCCGCCGACCGCATCGGACGGCCGGTATACCAGCACGCTCCCGGAGCGGGTCGCCATCAGGTACTCCAGGACGGACGCGTCGAAGCTCGGCGATGCGAACCCGAGCACCCGCGAGTACCGGTCGACGCCCGCGCGTTCGATCTCCTCGGCCGCGAAGTTCGCCAGACCCGAGTGTGTCACCGACACGCCCTTGGGTCGGCCGGTGGATCCGGACGTGTAGATCACGTACGCGACATTGTCGGTGCGGACGGGTCGCACCAATTCCTCCGATGCCACCGGGGCCGCGTCGCAGCCGTCGATCTCGCCGGCGACGGCCGGGTCATCGATCCGCACCCAGGCGAACTCGTCGCCCGGCAGGTCGCCGGTGTCGCCCGCGGTCAGACCGAGGATCGCGCCGGAGTCCTCCACCATGTTCGCGACGCGGTCGGCGGGGTAGTCGGGGTCGATCGGCACGTATCCGGCACCGGTCTTGGCGACCGCCCAGATCGCGGTCAGCAGCGCCGCCGACCGGCCGATGGCCAGCGCGACAAGGCTTTCGGCGCCGATACCGCGGGCGATGAGCCAGCGGGCGAGTCGGCTGGAGCGTTCATCGAGCTGCCCGTAGGTGAGGGTGGTGCCGGTTGCGTCGATGACGGCGGGGCGTTTGCCCGACTTGGCCGCCACGTCGGCGAACATCTGCCCGAGCAGCACCGGAGCGGTGCCGGGTCCGCTGATGACCGCGGCATCGGAGTCGGCGATGTCCTTGGAAACGACCGGTTGTTCGGTCGCCCTGGCGCGGGCCACTTTCGCCAGTTCCGCCACTGATGGTCCTTCGTTGATGGTGATACTCCCCACCGTCTCTCCGGGATCACCGAGTCCGGCGTCGAGGATCCGCAACAGGTTTCCGGTAAAGGATTCGACGGTCGACTCGTCGAACAGGTCTGTCGCGTAGATGATCGAGCCGGTCCAGTCGGCTGCCTTGTCCCGGGAGTCTTCGTTCCGGGACACCGCGACCAGCAGGTCGATGCGTGCCGGTACCTCGCCGGCGGCCAACGACTCGATGCGCAGGCCGGCGACATCGCCGACCGCGAGGTCCGATCCGGCCAGTTCGGGCAGGGCCGTCTGCTCGAACGTCAGCCACACCTGGGTGAACGGGGCGAACGCGTCCGACCGGACCACGTTGCAGGCCTCTACCACCTCGTCGAACGGGATGTCGGCATTGGCAAAGGCGTCGAGGTCGACCGACTTGGCCTGTACCAGTATCTGTTCGAACGAGGCGCCCGGTTCGACACCTGTCCGCAGGATGAGCGTGTTGACGAACATACCGATGAGCGGGTCGAGCCCCGTCTGTCCGCGTCCGCCGACCGGTGTGCCGATCGCGATGTCGGAGGTCGACGACAGCCGCGCCAGCAGCACCGCGAGCGCGGTGTGCACGACCATGAACGGGGTGACGCCGGCCTGCGCCGATACCTCGTCGATGCGGGCGGCGGTGGCGGCGGGAATGGTGAACCCGACCTGAGCGCCGCGTCCGCTCGCTCGCGGCGGACGCGGACGATCCGTCGGGATCTCGACGACGTCGGGAAGACCGGCGAGTTGTTCACGCCAGTAACCCAATTGGCGGCCGACCACCGAGGCGGGATCGTCGGGGCTGCCCAGGTGCTCATGCTGCCAGAGGGCGACGTCGGCGTACTGGACCGCCAGCGGCCTGAACACCGGTGCGTGCCCGGCGTTTTCCGCAGTGTATGCGGTGATCAGATCTGTCAGCATCGGGGTCACCGACTCGCCGTCGGAGGCGATGTGGTGGACGATCACGGCCAGGAGATGTTCGCCCGGTGTGGCGGAGACGAGCCGGATCCGGATGGGCCACTGGTTCGTGACGTCAAACCCTTGGGAGACAGCACTTTCCATGTCCGCGGCCGAGTCCGATACCGCCCAGTCGAGGAGCTGCGGCACCGTCGATGCCGCAGCGATCTGCTGGTACGGCGCACCCCCGTGCGACGGGAAGGTAGTGCGCAGCGCCTCGTGCCGCACGACCAGGTCGACGAACGCCCGGTGCAGGGCGCCCGCATCGAGGTCGCCGGTGATCCGCAGGACTGTCGGGATGTTGTAGGCGATGGAAGTGGTGTCGCGCTGATTGACGAACCACATCCGGCGCTGGGCGAACGACAGCGGAATACGTTCCGGCCGTGGGTCGACCGCGACGATCGGAGCCCGCGACGACGCATTCCCGGCGACCGCCGCGATCAGTTCACGCACGCTGGGCGCACCGAACGCGTCCCGCACCGACACCTCGACGCCGAGGACATCGGAGGCGCGGGCGGCCAGGCGCATCGCCGACAGTGAGTTGCCGCCGAGGTCGAAGAACGAGGAGGTGACGCCGACCCGTTCCACACCGAGCACATCGGCGAAGGCCCGGGCCAGCGCGATTTCGGTGTCGGTCTCCGGCGCGGTGTACGCCTCGGTGACCGCGTCGAACACCGGCGCCGGGAGGGCCTTGCGGTCGGCCTTCTCCGCGCTGCTCAGCGGCATCTGCGCCAGCGGCATCCACACCGACGGCACCATGTACGCCGGAAGGGAGCGCTGCGCAACGGCTTTCACCGTATCCAGGTCGGCCGTGTCCGGGGCGATGTAGGCGACGAGGTGTTCGACACCGGATTCGGTGGCGGCCACGATCACCGCGGCGTTAACGACGCCCGGCGCGCCGGCCAGCACCGATTCCACCTCACCGAGTTCGAGGCGCTGACCGCGCAGCTTGACCTGGAAGTCGGTGCGGCCCAGGTATTCCAACTCGCCGGCGGCGTTCCACCGGACGAGGTCGCCCGTGCGGTACAGCCGCGTGCCGGGCTCGCCGAACGGGTCGGCGATGAACCGTTCGGCGGTGAGCGCCGGCTGCGCCGCATAGCCGCGTGCGACCTGCACGCCACCGGTGTACAGCTCGCCGGACACCCCGACGGGCACCGGATGCAGACGTGAATCCAGCACCAGCAGTGAGGTATTCGCGCCGGTCCGGCCGATCGGCACGGTCGCGTCGCCCGGCCGCAGCACGTGTTCGGTGACCTGGACGGTGGCCTCGGTGGGTCCGTACTGGTTGACGATGTCCACCCCGGGCAGCGCCCGCTGCACGGTCTCGGCGACCGGCACCGGCAGCGCCTCGCCACCGGTGATCAGCGTCCGCAGTGCCGGAAGCTCGCGGCCCGCATCGGCTTTCACCTCAAGGAACACCGACAGCGCCGACGGCACGAACTGGGTCCAGGTGACCTGATGATCGGCCAGCATGTCGAGCATGTGCCGTGGATCGAGATGCCCGTCGGGACGCATCATCACAACCCGCGCCCCCACCGTCAGCGGCCACACCAGTTCGAGCTCGGAGGCATCGAAGGTGTACGGCGTCTTGACGATGACCACGTGATCGTCGCGCTCGCCGACGACATCGCCGAACCAGGCGTGCATGTTCGACAGCGCCGCATGCGAGACCGTCACGCCCTTCGGCCGGCCGGTCGAACCCGACGTGAACAGCGTGTAGGCGGCGTTGTCCGGTCGCACCGGCGCGATGCGGTCGTCATCGGTGATCGCCGGCGCCGACATGTCCACCGGACCCGAGCAATCAACGACGACGGTGCGGACGGCCGAGAACCGCTCATCGTCCGCGGTCGTCAGCAGAACGACCGATGCTCCGGCGATGCTGAGCATGTACTCCACACGATCGGCGGGTGCCTCGGTGTCGATGGGCACGAACTGGCCACCTGCGGCGAGGACCGCGTGGATGGCGACCATCATCTCCACGCTGCGTTCGACGCAGATTCCGACGGCCGTATCGGGGCCCACCCCGGACGAGATGAGTTCGCGGGCAAGCAGGTTGATGCGTGAGCCGAGTTCGGCGTAGGTCACCTGACGGCCTTCGAACTCCACGGCCACCACATCGGGGATCGCCGCGATCCGGGCGGTGATCGCCGCGACGGTGGTGGTATCCGGGACGTCGAGCACAGGCCCGTGGGACACCGACAGCACCCGATCGGATGCCGCCGCGTCGAGCATGCCGGCATCGCCCACAGCGGCGTCCGGGTCGGCGGTCAGGCCGTCGAGCAGTTGGGTGAAGCGCCGCATGAACTCGGCGACGGTCACCTCATCGAACAGATCGGTGGCGTACTCGGCCGAACCGGTCCACGCGCCGCCACCGGTGGCCGACCACACCTCGACACTGAGGTCGAGCTGCGCGGTCACCAGCGGCGTGGTCACCGGGGTGATGGTGAGGTCGCCGAGCGACACGTCGGCGTCGTTAGCGGATGCGCCCGGATCGAACGACAGCATCACCTGCGACAGCGGGGCGAACGCCTCGCTGCGCACCGGGTTGAGGGCCTCGACGAGCGTCTCGAACGGCAGTTCGGCGTGACCGAACGCATCGAGGTCGGTGCCCCGTACCCGGTCGAGGAGACCGGCGAACGACTCACCCGGGTCGACCTGCGTGCGCAACACGAGCGTGTTGACGAACATGCCGACGAGCGGGTCGAGCACCCGGTCGCCTCGGCCGGCGACCGGGGTGGCCACTGCGATGTCATCGGTGGTGCTCAGCCTGGCCAGCAGCACTGCGAACGCGGCGTGCATCACCATGAACGGGGTCATGCCACGCTCGCGGGCGAGTGCGGCGATGCGGTCGCCGACCTCACCCGGAATCTCGAACGGCACCCGCGCACCGCGATGCGATTCGACGGCCGGACGTGGCCGGTCGGCGGGCAGATCGAGCACGTCGGGCAGGCCTGCGAGCTGCTTGCGCCAGTAGCCGAGCTGGCGGCCGATCACCGACTCGGCATCGTCAGCGGACCCGAGGACCTCGTGCTGCCAGATCGCGAAGTCGGCGAATTGCACCGGCAAGGGGGTCCAGGACGGTGAATCGCCCTGGGTGCGCGCGGTGTACGCGGCGACGATGTCGGTCACCAGCGGCAGCATCGACTCACCGTCGATACCGATGTGGTGGGCGACCACCGCCAGGAGGTACTCGCCGGCCGGGGTGGCGTCATGGTGCTCGTCTCGCCGGACCCTTCGCGACCCTCGCTCCTTCGTCGCATCGGCCTCAGGGATCAAGAAGGTGGTATCGTCCTCCCCTGCTCCCTGAGGAGCCGAACCGCTAGGCGAGGCGTCACGAAGGGTCACCCGCAACGGCCACTGCGTCGTCACATCGAAACCGGCAGTCGCCGAAGCGAACAGCGCGTCGTCGGAGTCGACGACCCGCCAGATGCCGCGGGCGTCGAACTCGGCGATGTCGCCGACCTGCTGGAACGGCACGCCGTCGTCGGACGGGAACGACGTGCGGAGTACCTCGTGGCGTTCGAGCACGTCGATCACGGACTGCCGCAACGCATCCACATCGAGCGAGCCTGTCAGGCGCAGGACCGCCGGAATGTTGTAGGTCGCCGCCGTCGGATCGAACCGGTTGATGAACCACACCCGTTGCTGGGCGAACGACAACGGGATGCGCTGCGGGCGTGGGTGGACCGGTACGACCGGGGCCAGTGCGGCGGCATTGCCCGCCACCGACTGCGCCAGGAGACCGATGGTGGGTGCTGCGAACACATCACGCACCGACACCGCCACACCGAGCGCGTCGGCGGCGCGGGCGGCCAGCCGCATCGCCGACAGCGAGTTGCCACCCATGTCGAAGAACGAGGCCGTGACACTCACCTCGTCGAGGCCGAGCACCTCGGCGAACACGTCCGCCAGAGCTGCCTCGCCGGGTGTGACCGGTGCCACGAAAGCATCACCGACGGAACCGAAGTCGGGCTCGGGTAGCGCGTCACGATCGAGTTTGCCGTTCGCGGTCAGCGGCAGTGCGTCCACCACCAGGACGACGGTGGGCACCATGTACGCGGGCACGACCCGGCCCGCGGACTCCTGCACGGCGACCGGGTCGACGTCGGCGCCGGTATCGGCGACCACGTAACCCACGAGTGTGTCACCGGACGGTCCGCCGACGATGCGAGCCGCCGCACCGACCACCCCGTCGGCGGTGAGCATGCCCGCCTCGACCTCACCGAATTCGATGCGGAAGCCACGCAACTGCACCTGGGTATCGGCGCGGCCCACATACTCGATATCCCCACCGCCCACCCGGCGCGCGACGTCGCCGGTACGGTACAGCCGCGATCCCGGTTCGCCGAACGGATCGGCCACGAACCGCGTGCCGGTCAGATCCGGACGCCCGAGGTAGCCCTGAGCCAATTGGCCACCGGCAACGTACATCTCACCGAGAACATCCACCGGAACCGGCCGCAACCGCGCGTCGAGGACGTGAATACCCAACGACGACAACGGCCGTCCGATGAGGGAACCATCGTCGGCGGAGACGGCGGCGCGGTCGAGTTCGCGGAAGCTCACGTGCACCGTGGTCTCGGTGATGCCGTACATGTTGACCAGCCGGGCCGGATCGCCGGGGAACAGATCGAACCAGCGACGGACCTGCTCGAAGCTCAGAGCTTCTCCACCGAACACGAAATACCGGACAGCCCAGGGGTTCTCGTTACGGCGGCGCGCATCGATGAGCTGATAGAACGCCGACGGCGTCTGATTGAGCACCGTGACACCTTCGGCCACAACGAGCTCGACGAACGCATCGACGTCCCGGGCGATATCGCGGTCGACGATCACACACCGGCCACCGTAGAACAACGCGCCCCACAACTCCCACACCGAGAAGTCGAAGGCGTACGAGTGGAACATCGTCCACACGTCGTCGGCGCCGAACTCGAAGTCACCCGCGGTGGCGTCGAGCAACGTCACCACGTCCCGGTGCGTCACCTCCACGCCCTTGGGCAGACCGGTCGAACCCGACGTGTAGATCACGTACGCACGCGAATCCGGCAGCACCGCAACAGGAGTCGAAGACGAAGCAGCCGCCTTCGCGACCTCGCCGATGTCGGCGACCACCACGTCGGCCCCCAGCGCATCCCACAGCGGGTGCCCGTCGGTCGATGTATCGGTCAGCACCACGGATACACCCGAGTCGGACACGATGTGTTGCAGGCGGCCGATCGGGTTGGTCACGTCCAGCGGCAGATACGCGGCACCCGCCTTGAGGACGCCGACGATCGCGGTGACCACATCGACGGACCTCGCGGTGGCAACGCCCACGAGATCACCGACGACGACACCGCGCTCCCGCAGACTTGTGGCAACGGCATCGGTGCGCTCGGCGAGCTGCGCATAGGTGAACGATTCGGAACCGCACGACACGGCAACCGAATCAGGATGTGCCGCAGCTGCTTCGGTGAACAAGTCAACCAGCGACGAGCCTGTGTGTGCGGTGTCGATGATCGGTGCGGGCAACTGTGCGAGCACCGCACGGTCGGCGTCGGTCAGCAACGACACGTCGGCGGTGGACACCGCGGGATCGGCCGCGATCGTCCGCAGGATCTGCAGCGCCGCGCCCGCGAAGCCTTCGACCTGCTCGGCGGTGAACACCGACGGCAGGTACTTGAGCCGCATCACGACGCCGTCGGCCACCGGAGCGGTGACCATGTTCAGCGGATAGTGCGTCGAGTCGCTGACCTCAACACCGGCGATCGCCAAACCACCAGTAGCAGAAGCATCGGCGCTTTCCAGCGATTCGGCGTCCACCGGGAACGACTCGTGCACCGCGATCGTGTCGAAGGCGATCTGTGCGTCAACGGCTTTCGCGATCTGCGGCAGGCTCAGGTGATGGTGGTCGAGCACGGTCACCTTGTCGGCCTGCACCTTGCGCAGCACCTGCCCGATGCTCGCGTCCGGGTCGACGTCGACCACTGCGGGCAGGGTGTTGATGAACAGACCGATCATCGATTCCACACCCGGAAGATCGGCCGGGCGCCCGGAGACGGTCTCACCGAAAGTGACCACCTGGTTGCCGGTCTTCCGCGACAGGAAGATGGCCCACGCCACCTGCAATGCCGTCGCCAGGGTCGCGCCCTCCGCGCGGGCCGCTGCTTCCAGGTCCGCGATCAGGTCCGCGTCGAGCAGGGTTTCGAGGTCGCGCGGCATCGCATCGGCGGTGGCCTGCTGGCCGGCGGCCACCAGGGTCGGGCCCTCGACGGGTGCCAGCACCTGCCGCCACGCGGCGAGTGCTGCGTCGTCATCGCGGCCGGCGATGGTGCGCAGGTAGTCACCGAAGTCACCGGTCGCACCACCGGACACCTGATCGGTGTAGGTGCTACCGGTGGCGTAGAGGGCCAGCATGTCGGCCAGCACCAGCGGACCGGACCAGCCGTCGAGGATCGTGTGATGGTTGGTGACGATGAGTGTGGCCGAATCACCGTCGCGCACCAGCACGAACCGGATGAGCGGCGGAACGCCGAGATCGAACGGCAGCACCCGCTGCTGCGTGACCAGGTCGTCGATGCGCGCGGTCACCGCCGCACTGTCTGTTCCGGTGAGGTCGATCTCGGTCCACGGCAGTTCGGCATGCCTCGGCACGAACGACACCACCGAACCACCCGCGGTGGTCACGAAACCGGAACGCAGCACCCGATGGTGATCGAGCAGCGACTCCGCAGCCGTCCGCAGACGTGCGGCGTCGACCCCGGCGAGGGTCAGAACCGCCTGTGCCACATACACATCCACGTCGGTTCCGCCGGTGACCTGGGACTGGAAGTACAGTCCGCCCTGCAGCGGCGACAGCGGCCACAGATCCGCATCCGGATGTTGTGCGGCGAGCGCGTCGATGTCCCTCTGGCGCAGCGCCACTCCCGGAACATCGGACGGTGACAGCCCGACAGGCTTGCCGTCGGCCACATAGGTTGCGACCGCTGACAATTCGTCCGACCAGTAGCCCATCACGGCGGCGACGTCCGCTGCGGGCAGCACCGTCTCGGGATAGCTGACACCCGCGTGCAGTGCACGACCCCCGCTGCCGGAACCGATGCTCGCGTTGATGGTGAGCACGGCCTGCGCGGCCATCGCCCCCGCGGGCGAGGCGGGCAGTGCCGGGGCGTCGACCGCAGCGAATGCGACCTGCTGTGACGATCCCGGACCGCCGGCACCCGCACCGAGGTAGTTGAACAGGATCGACGGCAGTGGGCGGGCGGCCAGTTCGGCGTTCTCGCCATAACGCAGCCAGCCGAATCCGACGCCCGAGTCGGGTTGGCCGAGCCGTTCTTCCTTGGCCGCCTTCACCGCGTGCACGATGCCGTCGGCGGGGTCGAGGCTGACCGGGGCGATGGTGGTGAACCAGCCGACCGCCCGCGACAGGTCGGCGCGGACCGCATCGTCACCGGTCGCCAGCACGTCCTCGTACCGGCCGTGGCCTTCGAGCAGCACCGACACCGCGGCATCGTCGGTGATGCCGCGGTCACGCTGCCAGCGACGTACCGCCCGGGCCAGCGCCGCCAGCAGGACGTCGTTGACGGTGGCGCCGAACGCATCGGGCACCGTGGTGGTCAGCGCGTCCGCCACGCCCTCGGCGAGGGTGAAGGAATCGGTGCGTGAACCGGCCATCCGGTCGCGGGTACGGTCCGGTGCGGCGCCGAAGTCGGTGGGCCGCTGCGGAAGACGGGCCAGCCAGTACGCGGACTCATGCTCGCGGCGTCCGGCACGTGCGGCCAGTGCGGCGTTCCATGCCCGCTGTGAGGTGGTGGTGTCACGCAGCCGCAGCTCGTGCCCGGTCTCGTGCTGGGCCCACAGCGTCATCAGATCCTCGATGATCGCCTGCCACGACACCGCGTCGACGCCGAGGTGATGGATGACGACGACGATGCGACCGGCGCCGTCAGCACCGGTCAGCAGGACGACCTGCACCAGCCGGGCCTGTGCGGGGTCCAGTCGCGAGGTGGCACCGGCATGCGCGGCGACCAGGTCGGCATCGAAGCCGTCGGTGCCCGCAGCGTGTTCGGATACGACCGCGTTGACCGCTGTGTCGGCATCGAAGTCATTGCCCGCGAACAATTCCCAGATATCATCGGAACCGGTGAGGCGCGCGGACAGCATCGGATGGTGTGCCACCAGAGCATTGACCAGACGCCGCAGCACGGCGCTGGTCAGGCCTTCAGGCGCGGCGAGCACCATGGACTGGTTGAAGTCGGCGAAATCGGCAGGATCGTCGGCGAATTCGGCCATCCACCGCACCACCGGCGACGGGACGATCGCGCCCGCTCCCCCGCCGGCCGGTTCGGCCAACTCGGGCAGGCGGACGCCGTCGCCGGCCATCGCCCGGACCATGTCGCGGACGGTCTTGTGTTCGAAGATCTGTCGCGGCGACAGGTCGAATCCGGCGGCGCGCATCGCCGACGCCAGCTGGATCGACATGATCGAGTCGCCGCCGAGTGTGAAGAAGGACTCGGTGACCGATACCCGTTCGCGGCCCAGCAGTCCGGCAACCACCGACGCGAGCAGTTCCTCGGCGGCACCCAGCGGTGCGACGTACTGTTCGTCACCGTCGCCGAAGACAGGTGCGGGCAGTGCGCGGCGGTCGAGTTTGCCGGCCGAGTTCAGCGGCACCTCCTCCAACAGCACCCACGAGGTGGGCACCATGTACTCCGGAAGCTTCTGTGCCGCAAAGTTCTTCACCGCGTCGGCATCGACGCCCGCCGGCGCCAGGTAACCGACCAGATGTTCGGCACCGGCAACGGTCTTGACCACCGTCGCGGCCGCGTGCACCACACCCGGCGCATCGGCGAGCACCGCCTCGACCTCACCGAGTTCCAGACGCTGACCACGCAACTTCACCTGGAAGTCGGTGCGGCCCAGGTACTCGATCGCACCTACCTGGTTCCACTTCACCAGGTCACCTGTGCGGTACAGACGACTGCCCGCCGGACCGTACGGGTCGGCCACGAAACGTTCAGCGGTCAGCGTGGGTTGGGCGGCGTAGCCACGCGCCACCTGCACACCACCGAGATACAACTCACCGGGCACGCCCTGCAGCACCGGACGCAGCCGGGCGTCCAGCACCAGCGTGGACGTATTGGGCACGGGCACACCGATCGGGATGACGGTGTCGCCACGGCCGACCTCGTATGCGGTGACATCGACCGCAGCCTCGGTCGGTCCGTACAGGTTCACCAACCGTACCGTCGGCAGAGCCGCCAGCAATGCCTGCGACGGGCGCACCGTCAACGCCTCACCCGAGGTGAACACCACCCGCACACTCGTCAGCGCGGCAAGCCGATCAGCACCCAGTGCGTCCACGAATGCCGCCAGCATCGACGGCACGAAGTGCATCACCGAGATCCCACGGCCGACGACCAATTGGGAGAGGTAGTCGGCGTCGCCGTGCCGTCCCGGTTCGGCGATCACGAGTTCGGCGCCGATCATGAACGGCAGGAACAACTCCCACACCGACA
>NZ_CALLZT010000047.1:0-4526 GCF_937858515.1 uncultured Gordonia sp.
GGGGACACCGGCCCCACGCGGTGGCACGGAGTTCCCGGCGTGGCGGCCCGGACAACCGCCGGTCGTGGCGGGTGCTGTACCGCGTGGCGATCGGTACCGCGGCCTTCACCTCCCGGGTCACCGACAGCCGCCGCCGGATCACCGAGATGGTCGCCGAGCTGATCCGGGCGGGCACCACCGTCCAGGGTGCCAGCGATCTCGACTTCGAACTCACCGCCCTGGCCATCGTCGGCGCCACCGAGGCCGTCGCCGACCGCATCGCCGAGGGCGACGTCGACCTCGACGCCGCCACCGACCTCCTCGTCGGCATCGTCTGGCGTGGCCTCAAGGGCGTCGGCACCAATCGCGCCACCGCCTGAGGCCCATAAAGATTGCGGTCGGTCCCGGATTCCGGAACTGACCACAATATTTATCGCGCTGGCAGCCACGGGTTGACCACGGCGACACCCATCGGCACGAAATCATCGACGTTGCGCGTGGCGACGGTGAGCCCGCGGACGAGCGCGGTTGCCGCGATATACGCGTCGCGTTCCGGTCGCGGGTCGGGGAGGTGCAGAAGTGCTGCGCGACGGGCGATCTCCCGATCGACAGGAAGCGTGCGCTTCTCGAATGCGCCGATCACGCGGGCGTCGAACCAACGGCGTAGCAGTTTTCCCTGGAGTTCGTCCCGGCGTTCGATACGGAGAATGCCGAGTTCGATCTCGAAGACCGTGATCGAGCTGAGGAACTGCTCGTTCACGGCCAACGCGGCACCCCACGTCGAGACGTTCTCGTCTATTTGTCCCGGTCGTTTGCGCAGTTCACTGACGACGTTGGTGTCGAGCAGATAGGTCACAGGTCGGCTGCCCGGGGGAGCGTCCGCGACACGACCGGCTCGAACTCGACATCGTCGTCCATCTGCAACGCATCGAGCAGACTCCGCCGGTCACGCATCTGCTCGTAGTCGGCGATGGAGAGCAGGACGTACGCCGGCTCGCCGCGGTCCGTGATGACGACAGGCCCCTCGTCGGCGGCGCGTTTGGCCCCGCTCACATCCTGGTTGAACTCGCGTGCACTGACAGTCGTCACGGATCACCTCCGATGTAGCAACGTTTCTACAATACTGCCCTGCCGATCCCGATTCCTGAACCCTTCCTCTCAGCAGATCACTAGGCCTGACTCGGTTCGCCGGAAAGGTACTCGTGTAGCACGGAATCGGTGCTACACTCACCAGATGGCGAACCTGACCATCACCGTTGACGATGCGGTGCTCAAACGCGCTCGGATCCGGGCGATCGAGCGCGGTGAGTCGGTCAACCAGTACCTTGCACAGCGACTTCTTGAATATGCGGATGCGGATGCCGAGATCGCGAGGCGGCAGGAGGCGGCGTTGCGATTCGTGGCGCTTTCCCGAGAGCTGAGCGGCAGTAGTGATGGGCGAGGCTGGACCCGGGAGGAGTTGTACGGCGAAAGGGGACTCACTCGGTGAGTGTCTTTCTCGACACCAATCTCCTCGCTTATCAGTTCGATGACCGTTTCCCGGAAAAGCAGGAACTTGCGCGGCAGGTCCTGATCGGCCACGCCGCAGACGCGGTCGTCAGCACGCAGGTTCTCATAGAGCTGCATGCCGTCCTTACCCGCAAGCTCGGACGAACCCGCGGGGAAGCAGCGCGAGTTCTCGACGCAATTGAGCTCGACGTGGTCGCCACCGATGCGGATCTGGTTCGCGAGGCAGCGGCTACGGCTGCGGCACATGAGCTTTCGATCTTCGACGCGATGATCATTGAAGCGGCTGCCCGCGCGGGATGCGAGGAACTCTGGACCGAAGACCTGGCGGGTGGAAGTGTTCTTCGTGGCGTCCGGGTCGTCAATCCGTTCATATAGCGATAGATAGTCGACAAGACCGAAACGGGCCACCGGCATTGTGCCGGTGGCCCGTTTGTTGCGGGTATTCAGTTGTGGCGGAGGGTGGCCGTCAGGTGCGGATAGCCCTTGCGGCGGTTGCGGATCGCGAGGTCGAAGTTGCCTTCGCCGTCGACGCGCCGGGTGTACAGGTTGACCTTGGCCGGCAGCAGCAGCGGCCTGCCGAACTGTACGTCGTAGGTGACCTCGCCGGGTACCTGGGCCTCGACGTTCGCCAGAGCTGCTGCGGCACTCCACATTCCGTGGGCGATGGCCTTGGAGAAGCCGAACGCCTTGGCGGGCAGGTCGCCCATGTGGATGGGGTTGCGGTCACCGGAGGCGGCCGCGTACTCGCGGATGCGGCGCAGGTCCACCGACAGCACGGCGTCCGGTGGCGGCGGGGCCGAATCCTTGGGGGCGGGACCGCGCGGTTCGTCGGACAAGCTGGTGCGCTGCTGCTTGAGGAATGTCGCGGTCTGCACCGCGACAACCTCTGCGCCGACGGTGAATTCGCTGATCATGTCCACCAGCAGACCCTTGCGGTGCTCTCGCAGGTTCTCCGCGTGGGTGGTGATGGTCAGCGGCTCGTCGACACCGATCTCGCGCTTGCGCTCGATCTTGTTGCTGATGTGCACCGAACCGACTGCACCGAACGGGAATTCGCTGGTGGTCATGATCTTCATGGCCAGCGGGAACTGCAGCACGAACAGATAGGTCAGCGGCAGCGTCGAGGAGAACCGCTGCCCGGTGGCCCGGCAATACGCTTGCAGCGCATCGGGATCGACGCGCACGTCGACGAGCCGGTAGTGGGTGTCGGGCACCGTCGCGGTCGGGGAGACCTTGGCGGGCTTGCCGATCACGGGCAGCATCGCCGCGACGGCCTTGCCGTAGATCGAGGCGGTGCCCGGGGCACCGCTCAGTGTGATCGTCTTACTCATCACGCACCCAGGAAGCCCTGGCCGCACACGCGGACGATGTTGCCGGTGACCGCGTTCGACGCCGGGTTGGCGAAGTAAGCGACGGTCTCGGCGACGTCGACGGTCTGGCCGCCCTGCTGCAGCGAGCTCATCAGACGACCGGCCTCACGGGTGGCCAGCGGGATGGCCGCGGTCATCTTGGTCTCGATGAAGCCGGGGGCGACGGCGTTGATGGTGACGTCCTTCTCGGCGAGGATCGGCGCGTACGCGTCGACGAGACCGATGACGCCGGCCTTGGAGGCGCCGTAGTTGGTCTGGCCGCGGTTGCCGGCGATACCGGCGATCGACGAGACGTCGATGACGGCGCCGCCCGCACGCAGGGCACCGTTCTCCAGCAGGCCGTTCACCAGGGCCTCGGGGGCGAGCAGGTTGACCGCGATCACCGAATCCCAACGGGCGTCGTCCATGTTGGCGAGCAGCTTGTCGCGGGTGATGCCGGCGTTGTTGACGATGATGTCGATGCCGCCGTGGCGTTCTAGGGCGTGTTCGGCGAGCTTGGCGCCGGCGTCGGGTGCGCTCACATCGAGCGGGAAGGACGTACCGCCGACCTTGTTGGCGGTTTCGGCCAGTGCCTCACCGGCGGCCGGGATGTCGGCGCAGATGACGTGCGCGCCGTCCCGGGAGAGGACCTCGGCGATGGTGGCGCCGATGCCGCGGGCGGCACCGGTGACCACGGCAACCTTGCCGTCGAGCGGCTTGTCCCAGGATTCGGGGGCGGTGCCGTCGGCAGCACCCACGCGGAACACCTGGGCGTCGACGAACGCCGACTTGGCCGACAGGATGAACCGCAGCGTCGACTCCAGGCCGGTCAGGCCGGTCTTGGCGTCGGGGGAGACGTACACCAGTTGCACGGTGGAACCCTTGAGCAGTTCCTTTCCGAGCGAGCGGGTGAAGCCTTCGAGAGCGCGCTGGGCGATCCGCTCACCGGGGGAGGTGAGGAGCTCGGGGGTGGTGCCGATGACCACGAAGCGGGCGCACGCGGCGGTCGAGCGCATCGCCGGCTGGAAGAACTCGAACAGCTGACGCAGCTCGTCGGGGGAGGTGATGCCGGTGGCATCGAACACCAGCGCGCCGTACTTGTCGGCCGAGCGGCCCGAGGTGGCGTTCTGGATCAGCGTGTAATCGGCGCCGGTGAGGAGCTCGCGCAGCGGCTCGACGAGGCGTCCGGAACCGCCGAGCAGCACCGGACCGGCCAGTGCGGGCTCGGACGCCTTGTACCGGCGCAGCGTCGGCGGGACGGGCAGGCCCGCCTGCTTGGCGATGAACGAGCCGGGTGCGGAGTGGACGAATGACGAGTACAAGCCGGGATTGGCCACGGTGGATCTCCTGTTCTGCATGCACTGTGTGCGCCCCGTCGTGGGTGGCACGTGCGGGGCACTTGCGCCTACGGCGAGCGATGGTAGCTGCCGAGCGCGCCGGGAGGGGCGTTCGACAACGAACTTACTGTTGAGTAAGAATACGCGATAGATACCAAACACCACCCTGGGAGATCGAAGTGGCCAAAGCACCCAAGACCCGCACTGAACGTCCCGTCGCGATCCTCGGCGGCAACCGCATCCCGTTCGCCAAACAGGACAAGGCCTACGCCAAGGTCGGCAATCAGGAAATGTTCACCGCCGCGCTCGACGGCCTGGTCAGCCGGTTCGGCCTGCAGGGCGAGCAGCTCGG
>NZ_CALLZT010000048.1:0-20320 GCF_937858515.1 uncultured Gordonia sp.
GCGCCGGTCGCCTTGGCCTTGACCAGCAGTTTGCTGGTGTTCACACTGCCCGCGGCAAGGATCAGCGTCGGCGTGGTGAGGATCTTGTGCTCGACGGTGCGGCCGGTGTCATCGGTGCGGCTGACGTTCACGGTCCACTTGCCGTCGGCGCGACGCCCGACGGAGGTCACCGTATGTTGGGTGGCCACGCGCACCCGCCCGGTGGCCTCGGCGCGGGCGATGTAGGTGACGTCGACGCTGTGCTTGCCGCCGTTGTTGACGCCGAGCGCACCGTCGCCGTTGGTGTACGACGGCCGCATCTTGCCGTCGAGTTCGGCCAGGGCATAGTTCCAGTCGATCGGCATCGGGATTTTGCTCAGCGGGAAACCCGATCGCCGGACCCGTTTGGCGAATTCGCGGGCCACCTTGTAGTTGGGCGAGTTGACCAGTTTGTCGGGCGCGACGGCGATCTTGAGCATCCGGGCCACCCGCGGGTAGTGCACACGGTTCATCAGCTGCCAGTCGAGGCGGTCGGGAAACCATTCGTTGAACACCGCCTCGGCCGGCTGCAACGTCATGCCCTGGTAAATCAGCGAACCGCCACCGACGCCGGCCGGGCAGACCGCGGTCATGTTCTCGCCCATCACCATTTCCAGCAGGCCGACGTACGGTTCGAAGGCGACGGGCCGCCCGAACAGGGTCGGCGCGGACGTGTGCCACAGGATGCGCTTGTCGGGCGCGGACGCGCGCGGGAAGGTGTTCGCGTTGGGGCCGGATTTCCAGCGGCGGCCGCGTTCGAGAACCAGTACGTCGACACCCGCCTGCGCGAGCCGCAGCGCCGAGATGCCGCCGCCGAAGCCGGAGCCCACGACCACCACCCGATGTTCCTCGCGCGTGGTCCGAACCCGCCGCGACGGCGCCGCCGATGCCGACCCTACGTTCGGAATGAACTGTGCCGCAACGGCACCCACACCGACGGCAGCGGCACCGGTGAGGACGGAACGACGGGACGAGGTGGGTACTACAGACGGCATTCGACACTCCAGAAGCGATGGACCGGACAAGCCGGGCGGAGGGCAAGTCCACCCGGAAGCGAAAAACGAATACTAGAACTCGTTCTACTTCGCAGTAACCTTGTCAGCCCCCGCGCCTTCCGTCACTGTGATGTACGCCACATTCAAATTAGCAAATAACTCCGGCGAACCCGATCAAATGACGGAACCGACGTCGCGTGCGACGATCCGGTCCATCGCCCGCTCCGCGACGGCGGCGATGGTCATCGACGGGTTGCACGCGGCAGCGGTGCCGGGCAGCAGCGAACCATCGAGCACGTACAGGCCCTTCTGGCCGCGCACCCGCCCTTCGAGGTCGCACACCACGCCCATGTTGGCGCCGCCGAGCGGATGCCAGGTGAACGGGGTGACCAGGTTCAGGTCGGCGACCGGGTCGATGCCGCCGATGCGGTGGGCGGCGTTGTTGAGTCGGCCGGCGACCCCGGCGTCGCCGCCGAACGGCCAGGCGATGGTGGGATTGCCGGTCAGCGGGTCGACGCCGATACTGCCACGGGTTCCGCTGGCGCCGTATCCGAACAGCATCGTGCTGCGGCCGTCGACACCCATGAACTGCGGTGCTGCGGCCTGCACGATGGTGTAGGCGGTACGCGGATTGGCCCAGTTCTGCGAGCCGTAGACGACGGGCCCACCCTGCGGGACGCCCAGATCAGCGGTGATGCCCGTCCACGAGAAAGTGCGGTCGCCGTTGGTGCCCCAGCCGTGGCCGACGCCGTCGGGCAGGTTGGAGATGGCTCCGGTCCGCTTTGCCTTGACCAGCAGCTTGCTGGTGTTGAGGCTGCCGGCGGCCAGGATCAGCGCCCTGGTGGTGTACACCTTGCGACCGACCACCCGGCCGAACTTGTCGGTACGGCTCACGTTCACGATCCACTTGCCGTCGCGGCCGCGGGCGATGCTGGTGACCTCGTGCTGGGTGGCGACGGTGACCCGGCCGGTGGCCTCGGCCTGCCGCAGGTAGGTGGCGTCGATGCTGTGCTTGCCGCCGTTGTTCACACCGAACAGGGTGTCGCCGATCGTGTAGGACCGCCGCATCCGTCCGTGGTTCTCGGCGATCGCGTAGTTCCAGTCGATCGGGGCGGCCAGCTTCTCCACCGGCATCCCGGCCCGGCGGGCTCGCTTGGCGAATTCGCGGGCGCCGCGGTAGGCGTGCGAGTTGATGAGCGCATCGGGTGCGACGTTGGCCTTGAGCATCCGGGCCACCCGCGGGTAGTGGACGCGGTCCATCGTCGAGTAGTCGAGGGCGTCGGGGAACCAGGCGTTGAACACCGACCGCTTGGGCTGCAGGGTCATGCCGAGGTACACCAGCGACCCGCCGCCGACACCGGCCGCGCACACCGCCGACATCGTGGGACTCACGACAGTCTCGAACAGGCCGACGTACGGGTCGGTGCCGAACGGCCGGCCGAACAGGTTGGGCGCGGACTTGTGCCACATGACGCGCCGGTCCATGGTCTTGGCCGTCGGGAAGGTGCGGGCGTTGGGGCCGGTCGGCCAGCGCCGCCCGCGTTCGAGGACCAGTACGTTCACACCCGCCTGGGCCAGCCGCAGCGCCGCCACGCCGCCGCCGAAGCCGGAACCGATGACGATGGCACGCTGCTCGGAACGGTCGGTACGCACCCGCGGGGCACCCGTCGCCGGTCCCACTCCCGGGATGAACTGCGCACCGGCGACACCGGCACCTACCGCAGCGGCACCCTTGAGAAACGTACGACGCGTCGTCTGTGGCTTTTCCACTCCCGACATTCCACTCCGATCCCACCCTGAACCACGACCGGCTCTGGGGCATATTTCACCCTGGGGCCACACGGCTCCATAAACTCTGTAGAGAACTTACCGGAGCGTAACCCGTATTGGCAACCCCTTCCACGCCACAAATGTGGTCGCCCCGACTAGGTACGGCCGGATCAGAGCCCCTCGGCGCGCACCGCCCGCTCGTAGGCGTCGTTGTAGGCACGTAACTCGCGCAGCAGCGCCTCGGGACTGCCGGGAGCCAGATCGTCGAAGACGCGGCGCAACCGGTCGGCGCGCAGATCACCGTCATGCTCGAACGCCGCCCGACCCGCATCGGTGGGCCGCAGCATCTTGCTGGCGCTGCCCTCGACGGCGAATCGCTCGATGTAACCATGCTTGATCGCAGCGTTGACCTGGCGATTCACGGTCGACTGTTCGAGTTCGAGTTCGACGGAGAGCTCACGCAGAGTCCTCGGCCCTTCCCAGAGCCGCCAGAGGATGTTGAACGCCGATGCTTCCAGGATCGCGCCGGCGAAGGTATTGGCCTTGCGCCGGTTCAATCGCTGCAGTTCGTCGACGAGGTCATGGATCTGCTGTGAAGCCCAATGGGAGATCGTCATCGCACCCCCTTGATTTCATCGGCCTTGATTCCATCAGCGAACATTTCGGACATTGTGCCTGCGGCGGCGTTCACCCTGTCAATCCGGATTCCGATATGTAGGTTACATATGTACTATGCATACCTAAAGGAGGTGCCATGTCGGAGCACACCGGGGATGCCACACCGGAAAAGAACCTGGTTGTCGCGGACGAGGCGGCATCGGCCCCCAACGCCGTCCTGATCGTCGCGACGCTCTGCTTCGGCGGTCTCGTCGCCTCGCTGATGCAGACGCTCGTCGTACCGCTGCAGCCCGAACTCCCGGCACTGCTGGGCGCCTCACGCACCGACGCGTCGTGGGTCATCACCGCCACCCTCCTCGCGGCGGCGGTGGCCATGCCGATCGCCGGGCGCCTGGCCGACATGTTCGGCAAGAAGCGGGTGCTGCTGGTGAGCGCCGCCCTGCTGGTGCTCGGTTCGGTGATCTGCGCCGTCGGATCGAGCCTGGTCCCGATGGTCGTGGGGCGCGCGGTCCAGGGTCTGGCGATGGGTTTCATCCCGGTCGCGATCAGCCTGATGCGCGAGGTCACCCCGCCCCGGCTGACGTCGGTCGCCGTCGCCACCATGTCGGCGACGATGGGTGTGGGTGGTGCGATCGGCCTGCCGCTGGCCGCCGCGATCTACGAGTCCGGCGACTGGCACGTCCTGTTCTGGGCATCGGCGGCACTCGCCACGCTCATGCTGGCGCTGACGGCGTTCGTCGTGCCGTCCGTGCAGGACGCGGTCGGTGGCCGCCTCGACTGGGGTGGCGCCATCGGATTGTCGGCGGGCCTGATCCTGGTGCTGACAGCGATCACCAAGGGCAACGATTGGGGCTGGTCGAGTGCCACGACGCTGGGCATGCTGGCCGCGGGTGTCGTCGTGTTCGCCCTCTGGGGCCACTACGAACTCGGCCACCGCAACCCGCTCGTCGACCTGCGCACCAGCGCCCGGCCGGCGGTGCTGTTCTGCAACATCGCGGGTGTGGCCATCGGTTTCGGCATGATGGCGCAGTCCATCGTCGTGCCGCTGCTGCTCGAATCACCCAAGACCACCGGATACGGCCTGGGCCAGACGATCCTGCAAGCAGGTTTGTGGATGGCGCCCGGCGGCCTGATGATGATGGTGTTCGCGCCCGTCTCGGCCACGCTGATCAACCGGATCGGCCCCAAGTACACGCTGATGCTCGGTGCAACGGTCCTCGGTATCGGTTACCTGTTCGCCGCTTTCATGATGGGCTCGACCTGGCAGCTGATGCTGGCGTCGATGGTGTGCGCCGCGGGCGTCGGCATCGGCTATGCCGCGATGCCCACCCTCATCCTGGGCAGCGTCCCGCTGTCGGAGGCCGGTGCGGCCGTCGGTCTCAACTCGCTGATGCGATCGGTGGGCACCACCTCGGCGTCAGCGGTGATGGCCCTGGTGCTCACCTCGTCGAGCATCGACGTCGGCGGCGTCAGCTTCCCGGCGGATTCGACGTTCACCTGGTGCTTCCTGATCGGCGCGATCGCCGCCTTCATCGGTGTGGCCATCACGGCCCTGGTGCCACGCACCAAGCCGGTGGCGATCACCCCGCAAGCACCCGCCGAGTCGACGGTCGCAGGAGCCTAGTATTCCGCCGGTTCGCGGACCCCGCCGCGGAGCAGGTTGACGATCAGCGCCACGCACACCGCGGCACAGCCGGCGGCGCTGATGGCCAGTGCCAGCCGGATGCCGGCCTCTGACGGAGGTCCGCCCGCGGTCACCGCGTGTGCGGTGAGGACCGCCCCCGACAGGGCGCTGCCGAGCGCGCCGCCGAGTGTGCGCAGCACCTGGTTGAAGCTGACGGCGCTGCCCAGTTCCTCGGTGACGACGCTGCGCGCGATGAGTCCGGGCATGGCGGCGTAGGTGGTGCCGATGCCGACGCCGAACAAGAACTGGCTCGCCATCAGCTCCCACAGATGGTTGTGCGCCAGCCACATCACGAACGCCGCAGCAGTCAGCACGCTCGCGCCGATCGGCAGGAATGTCGTCAGCGACACCCGTCGCGACAGGGCGCGGACGACCCGGTTGGCGGCGAAGCTGCCCACCGACAGCGGCAGCATCACGAAACCGGCCCACAGCACGGGCACCGCAAGCCCGAAGCCGGTGCTCTCGGGGGCCTGCGCGACGAGGCTGATGATCGACAGGCCCATATACATCGCGATGCCCAGCCCGATGGCCGCGCCGTTGGCCAGCAGTACGTCGGGACGACGGATCACCCGCAGGTTGACCATGGCGTGCGGGGTGCGCAGCGACACCAGCACCCAGATCGTCAGGAGGATCAGCGCACCGCCAATGGTCACCACCGACCACACCGACGCCCAGCCCCAGTCCGGGCCCTGGCTGATTCCGATGAGCAGCGCCGCCAGTCCGGCACCGAACAGTCCGGCGCCGCGCAGGTCGAACGGCCGTCGCGGCGCCTGGTCGTCGGGGCCGTCAGGAATCGTCCACCACGCGACGGCGATGGCCGAGGCGATGAAGACTACCGCGAACCAGAACGCGGTGCGGAAACCGAAGTCCGAGGCGAGCAAACCGGTCAGCGGATAGCCGAGACCCAGGCCCGTCGCGACCGTCACCGACAACGACGAGATACCGCCGGCCAGGCGCTCGGGTGGCAGATACCGCCGGGCGATCGCGATGGTCACCGGCACGATGCCATAAGTCAGACCCTGCATCGCCCGGCCCGCCAGGAACACCGGGAAGTTGGGTGCGCATGCGGCCAGCGCCGACCCGGCCATGATGATCAGCAACGACACGATAAGCAGCCGCTTCTTGTGCGGGCCGTCGCTCAGGCGCCCCATCACCGGCGTGACCACCGCCCCGACCAGCAGGTTGATGGTGAGCGTCCACTGTGCCGTACTCACCGCGACGTCGAGTTCCCGCGAGATGGTGGGCACCAGCAGCATGCCGAGCGAGGCCACGATCGACGACGAGAGTGCCGTGTAGATCAATGCGATCGGTTGTACGGATTCCGTATCCCGACGCACTGTGACCATCGTTCAATACTGCCCGAACCGAGGCCGTACCCGTGCGCCGGGCGGACTATCGCACCCCGCTGGGTTGATTCTGGGTGATGCAGTGGATGCCGCCGCCGCGGGCGAAGATGGCGCGGGCGTCGACGGTGACCACGTCGCGGCCCGGATACACCGAACCCAGGATTTCGGCGGCCTCGGCGTCGGCGGGGTCGTCGAAGGAGCAGGCGATGACCGCGCCGTTGGCGACGTAGTGATTGATGTAGCTGTGGTCGACGAAACCCTCGTCGTCGGTGAGGTGTTCGGGGGCGGGCACGGCGATGATCTCGAAGGACCGTCCGGCATCGTCGACGGCGTGTTCCAGAGTCGCCCGGATCTGGGCCGAGACGGCGTGATCGGGATGATCCGGGTTGCGCTGATCGTGGTAGATGACCGCGCCCGGCGACGGCAGCGCGGCGATGATGTCGATGTGCCCGCGGGTGCCGTAGCGCTGGGAGTCCCGGGTCAGTCCGCGCGGCACCCAGATCACCGTCCCGACGCCGAGGGTGCGCCGCAGTTCGGCCTCCACGTCGGCCTTGGTCAGTCCGGGGTTGCGGCCGGGATCGAGTTGCACGGTGTCGGTGACCAGCACGGTGCCCGCGCCGTCGACCTGGATGCCGCCACCCTCGTTGACCAGCGTCGATCCGATGCGTTCGAGTCCGGTGCGCGCCAGCACCTTCGACGCGATGTGCTGATCGCGGTCCCAGGCGGCCCACTCCTGTGCGCCCCATCCGTTGAACACCCAGTCGATGCCGGCGACGCCGCCCTCGTCGTCGACGACGAAGGTCGGTCCGATGTCGCGCATCCAGGCGTCGTTGAGGGGTTCTTCGACGATGTCGATCGCTTCGGAGAGATACCGTCGCGCATATCCGGTCTGGGTCGGGTCGACGACGACGGTCACCGGCTCGTACTCGCTGATGGCGTTGGCGACGGTCGACCAGGCCGTGCGTGCCTGTTCGTGTTCGGTCTCGGTGTCGCCGAGCGAGTAGCCGTGCGCCGGGAACGCCATCCAGGTGCGTTCGTGCGGTTCGCTTTCGGCCGGCATCCGCCACGTCGTCATCAGTTGCTCCCTCCCAGCGGATGTGACGGGTCGACCGGTTCGGTGAGCCGACCGTAGGTGTCAGGGCGGCGGGTGGCCAGGAACGGGAACAGGGTGAGCCAGTCGCGGCGCTGGTCGAGGTCCAGATCGGCCACAAGAACAGCGGATTCGTCTCGGGGCGCCTGAACCAGGATGCGGCCGTACGGATCCGAGATGAACGACGACCCGTAGAAGGTGATCGCACCTTCGTCGCCGTGCCGGTTCGGAGCGATCATGAACGTGCCGTTGGCGATTCCGTTGCCGACGATCACCTGCTGCCACAGCGGTTGCGTGTCGAAATCGGGATGTCCGGGTTCGGAACCGATCGCCGTCGGGTACACGATGACCTCGGCGCCGGCCAGCGAATACATCCGGGCGACCTCGGGAAACCATTCGTCCCAGCATGTCGGCATACCGATGCGCGCGCCGTCGAGGGCGTCGACGGTGTGCACCGGATATGCCTGTCTGCCGGTCGGATCCGCGCCTACCGGACCGCCACGGAAATAGGTGTCCTCGTAATAGCCCTCGGTCACCGGGATGTGCAGTTTGCGGGTATAGGTGATGAGACCGTCCGGCCCGGCGAGGACCGCGGTATTGAAACCGAGTCCGTCACCATAGCTTTCGTGCAACGACGCCCCGTCACGCTCATACAGCGAAGCGTGCACGAGCACACCGTGTTTCCCGGCGGCCTCGGTCGCGAACCGCACCGTCGGGCCGTCGCGCAGATCCTCGGCACCCGCTCCCGGATCGTCGCCGCCGCGGACGAATGCCGGATAGCGGCTGAGGGTGAGTTCGGGCAAGAACACCACCCGCGCACCCTCCCGCGCGGCCAGGGCGATCCCCTCGTCAAGTTCGGCGAGCAGGTCATCGGGTGAGTCGTGCCAGCGATGCTGTACCGCACCGACCCGCAATGCCTCCCGGGCGGGCAGATCGACGCGGGCCGGTGAGGAAGGTACCCCCGGGGCGGTGATCAGCCGCATCGCTACTTCTCGATATCGACGGGGGCATTCGGGGTGGTGCGGCGCAGCGTCTCGCCGACGAAGAACGCCGGCCGCAGGATCCGCATGACCACCATCAGGATCGCCCCGAGAATGAGCAAGCCGAAGCCTATGTAGAAGATCAGCCCGATCCCGAACAGCGAGGCCCCGCTACCGTTTTCCGGGTCGAGGCTTTCCTTGACCGAGATAATGAATACGAGGATCAGTGCGAGGCCACCGAGTGCCGGGCACAGGAACTTGTACAGGAAGTTGTGTCCGCTGGTGAACAATTGATGCCGGAAGTACCAGACGCAGGCGAAGGCGGTGATGCCGTAGTACCAGCAGATCATGATGCCCAGCGCCGCGATGGTGTCGGTGAGCGTGCGGTCCGACAGTAACGTCACCGTCGTGTAGAACACGGCCGTCACGATACCCGCCACAAGCGCGCCGAAGGCCGGCGACAGGTAGCGGGGGCTGATCTCGGCGAACTTCTCCGGGAAGGCCTTGTAACTGCCCATCGACAGCATCGTGCGAGCCACCGGCAGGAACGTGGTCTGCAGACTCGCGACCGCCGAGGCGAGGATGGCCAGGAACAGGAAGATCTGGCCGAAACTTCCCATGATCGGCTCGGCGAGCGCACCGAAGACGTTGTCCTCGATCTCCTCGTTGCCCAGTCCCAGACCAGTCTTGCCGACACCTGCGTACATCATGGTGGCGAGGCCGACGAGCAGGTACGTGCCGAGAATGGTGAGCACGCACAGCAATCCGGCGCGGCCAGGGGTACGTTCCTTGTCTTTACACTCCTCGCCAAGGGTCAGACAGGTGTCCCAGCCCCAGAAGGCGAAGATGGATCCGGTCAATCCCACGGCGAAAGCCGAAATGGTCATTCCGGTGAACGGATTGAACCAGTCGATGTCGAAGGCAAGTCCACCACCGTCGGGGACGTCGCCCGTGGCGACCTTGACGAAGGCGACCGTCGCGAACACCAGCAGCACGATCATCTGGAATCCGACCAGGTAGTACTGGATGCGTTCGCTGGTGGTGACGCCGCGCATCGACACATAGGTCGCCAGCGCCAGCAACACCACCGTCGTCCCGATATTCACCGCTTTGTTGGAGGTGCCCAGATCGGCCCATGACTCGTGATCGAATATGCGGGCCAACGTCAGATACAGAAATTGCACCGCGACCGCGGCCAGATTGGACAGCACGATGATCGTCGCGATCACCATGCCCCAGCCACACATCCAGCCCGCATACGGTCCGAACGCCCTGGTGGACCAGGTGAACGACGCACCTGAGTCGGTGGTGTCGGAGTTGAGTTCGCGGTAGGCGTAGGCCGTCAGGAACATCGGAATGAAGCCCGCGATGAAGATCGCCGGCAATTTCAGGGCGACGGAGCCGACGATCAGTCCGATACTCGCGGTGAGCGTGTACCCCGGTGCCACCGTCGAAATACCGAGAATGGCACCGGAGAGGACACCGATCTTGTTGGCGGCCAATCCTTTGCTGGATGTTTCCGGCGCAGGAGCGGACCCGGCGACCGCGGGGTCTTGTGGTGTGGCCATAGGGCCTCCCGTGATAAGCCTCAGGCACCGAGCCCTTGGGGGTGAATGGTGGGGAGAATATCGCCTCCGACGCCGATGTCGCCTGCGATGAAAAGAATTGTCCGAATTATCCGGTTAACGCAATGTACTTGGTGTTCAGATATTCTTCGATACCTTCGGAACCACCCTCGCTGCCGAGGCCGGATTGTTTCACGCCGCCGAAAGGTGCCGCGGGATCGGAGATCACGCCCCGGTTGACGCCGACCATCCCCGATTCCAACGCCCCCGACACCCGCATCGCGCGGTCGAGGTCACGGGTGTAGAAATACGCCGCCAGACCGTAGTCTGTGGAGTTGGCCTTGGTCACTGCCTCGTCCTCGGCGTCGAATCCGGAGATCACCGCGACGGGACCGAAGATCTCCTCGCCCAGAATCCGGGCTCCCGCCGGGACGTCGTCAAGAACCGTTGGCTCGAAGAAGAATCCGTCACCGGGCACGGCTTTGCCGCCGGTCCGGACGCGAGCCCCGAGACCCACCGCCTCATCGACGAGCCCTGCCACCCGGTCGCGCTGCTTGGCGTTGATCAGCGGACCGAGGTTCACGCCCTCGGCGTCGCCCGGGCCAACCTTGATGGCCGCCACCTTCTCGGTGAGTTTCGCGGTGAACTCCTCGCGGACCGCGTTGTGCACCAGAATCCGGTTGGCGGCGGTACATGCCTCACCGCCGTTGCGCATCTTCGCCGCGAACGCCCCCTCGACGGCGGCGTCGATGTCGGCGTCGTCGAACACGATGAACGGGGCGTTGCCGCCGAGTTCCATCGACGTACGCAGCACCTGCCCCGCCGACTGCTCGATCAGAATCTTGCCGACCTGCGTCGACCCGGTGAACGACACCTTGCGCAGCCGCGGATCGGCCATGAGCGCGGCCACCACATCCGGCGAGTTCAGGGTGGGGATCACCGACAGCACACCGTCGGGCAGGCCGGCGTCGGCGAGCACCCGGGCCAGTAGCAGCATCGTCAGCGGGGTGTCCTCGGCGGGTTTGACGACGACGGTGCACCCGGCCGCGAACGCCGGACCGATCTTGCGGGTGCCCATGGCCAGCGGGAAGTTCCAGGGGGTCACTGCCAGCACCGGCCCCACCGGCTGTTTGACCACCAGGATGCGGCCATTGCCCGCGGGAGGTGTGGCGGTGCGGCCGTACACGCGCACGGCCTCCTCGGAGAACCAGCGGAAGAACTCGGCACCGTAGGCCACCTCACCGCGAGCCTCGGCGAGCGTCTTGCCCATCTCGGCGGTCATCAGCGCCGCGAAGTCGTCGGCGCGTTCGGTGAGCAGTTCCCACGCGCGGCGCAGGATCACCGACCGCGCCCGGGGTGACGTCGCCGCCCACTCGGCCTGCACGGCAGCGGCCGCATCAAGTGCCGCGACCGCATCGGCAACCCCGGCGTCGGCCACCGACGCGAGGACCTTGCCGGTGGCCGGGTCGACGACGTCGATCGTGTCACCCGACGCCGCGGGCCGCTCGTCGTTCCCGATCCACAGACCGGTCGGAAGATCCTGCGGCAGAGCACCACTCATGCGTCCACACCCGCCTCGATCGCGGCGATGAACACGTCGAGCCCGTCACCGAGAGTGTCGTCGCCGATCACCAGTGGCGGCAGCAGCCGCACCACATTGCCGTACGTGCCGCACGTGAGCAACACGACGCCCTGCGCCAGTGCCCGCGCCGCAACGGCTTTGGCCAGCGCCGGATCCGGCGTGGTGGTTCCGGGCCGGACGAGTTCGACGGCGATCATCGCACCCCGACCGCGGACGTCGCCGATCGACGGAAGTCGTTGCGCCGCTTCGCGCAGTCTGCCGGTCGCCAGCTCGCCGATGTGCGCCGCACGCCCGGGGAGGTCGTAGACCTTCATCGTCTCGATCGCGGCGAGCGCGGCGGCACAGGCCACCGGATTGCCGCCGTAGGTTCCGCCGAGACCGCCCGGATGCACCGCATCGAGCAGGTCGGCGCGGCCGGTGATCGCCGACAGCGGCAGGCCGCCCGCGATCCCCTTGGCCATGGTGATGATGTCGGGCACGACGGCTTCGTGGTCGCACGCGAACCACGCTCCGGTGCGGGCGAATCCGGTCTGCACCTCGTCGGCGATGAACACCGTTCCATTAGCCTTGGCCCAGTCACTCAGTGCGGCAAGGAATCCCGGTGCGGGGACGATGAATCCGCCTTCGCCCTGGATGGGTTCGATGATGATCGCCGCGACCTGGTCGGCACCGATCTGCACCTCCATCTCCGAGATGACCCGAGCGGCGGCCTGTTCGCCCGTCAGACCGGGCTCGTCGCGGTACGGGTACGACATCGGCATCCGGTACACCTCGGGCGCGAACGGCCCGAACCGCGCCTTGTACGGCATGTTCTTGGCCGTCAGCGCCATCGTGAGATTGGTGCGCCCGTGGTAGGCGTTGTCGAAGGCCACCACCGCCTGGCGACCGGTGACCAGCCGGGCCACCTTGATCGCGTTCTCCACCGCCTCGGCACCGGAATTGAACAGCACGCTGCGCTTGTCGTGATCGCCGGGCGTCAGCTCATTGAGCGCCTCGGCGACGGCGACGTAACTCTCGTACGGGGTGACCATGAAACAGGTGTGCGTGAAATGCCCCACCTGCTCGGTGACCGCGGCGGCCACCCGCGGTTCGGAGGCACCCACGCTGGTGACCGCGATTCCCGATCCCAGGTCGATCAGCGAATTGCCGTCGGCGTCGACGATCACGCCGCCGTCGGCGTCCACGGCGTACACCGGCACCGACGAGCCGACCCCGGCGGCCACCGCACGCCCACGGCGGGCAGCGAACTCTTTCGACCTCGGCCCCGGCAATTCGGTGACCAGTTTTCGCTGCTGTGGCAGCCGGTAGGTGAGTGCGGTGGTATCAGCCTCGGTGGTCATCGTGGCCTCTCTGAAAGACGTTGCTGTGTGTCGTTCGGCGGCGAAAGTGTGGCAGCGAAAGTCAGTCGTCGCCCTTGGGCACGACCACCATCGGTACCTGCAGAACGCGCAGCATCTTGGCGGCGGTGGAGCCGAGGAAGATCCTGCGCGGCTGCGCGAGCCTGCTGGAACCGACGACGATGAGATCGCCGTCATGCCAGTCGAGTTTGTTGACGGCGTCCTCGATGTGCCGGCCCGAGGTAACCACGCCGGTAACCGAGATGTCCTCGGGCGACAGCGCTTTCGCCTTCTCGACGAGACCGGCGGCATGTTGGCGGGCCCGTTCGATGACCTCTGCGTCGGTCTTGGCGGCCCCGCTGATCGGTTCGACCGCCACCAGCGATACCAACCGCAGCCCCACACCGCCGCGGGCGACGCCGTCAACGGCCGCCTGCAACACCTCGGGCGCTTCCCGGCGCTCCCCGATGGCGCAGGTGACCTCCCGGACCCTGCGGATACCGGACGACCGCGCGCCCCGCGGCGCGATCGCGACCGGGACGGGCGAGGAATGCATCAGGTCGTTGACGACGCTGCCCAGGGTGAGCGATCCGACGAGAGCACCGCCGCCACCACCGCCGACCACGATCATCGCCGAGTCCGTGCGCTCGGCCTCGGCGATGATGCCCTCGGCCGACGATTCATGGAACAGGATGTGCGTGCTCACCGTGATGTCGTCGTCGACGAGTTCCTTTGCTTCGGTGAGCCATTCCTGCGCACGCTCGGTCAGTAGCTCCTCATAGTTGCCGGGCGGGTCGATGACGGTTTCCGGTGGCAGGACCATAGTGATCTCGAGATCCGCTTCGAGGCTGCGGGCGAGTCGGGCGCCGAGCGCCACGGCGTCGGCACCGCCCGGGGTCGCTAGGTAGGCGACGAGAATACGCATCAGTGACACCCCTGACCGGTGGTCGAGTCGGCGGATGAGGAACAGCAGCTGTCGGCTGCCGCTTCGGTGTGGCACGCCGACTTCGGTGTCGGTGCGACGTCCAGCGCCGGATTCCGGTCGAAGAATCCGAACGGTTTGAGCCAGAAACTCACGATGTCGGCCGGCATGATCGGCCAGTCCTCGGGCCGGGTGATGTGGTGGATGCCGAAGACATACCACAGCACCACGTCGGTGTTCTCGACCGAACGATTACCCGCCGTCCACTCGGGCAGGCCCATCCCCGGACCGCCCTGGTTGACGAATTCGCCTGCGGGCCAGCGCTCGTCGGGCGAGTTGGGCGTCACCCAGACGCTGTGCTCGATAGCCTTGCACCGGGCCAGGACCTCCGAGGCGGGATCGAACAACGGCGGGAACGCCGCCCCCGGCACCAGCTTGTACGCCGGATGGGCGCCGATCCCGGTGGTGTTGTTGTCGTTGACCACCTTCCAGGTGCGCTGCGTGGCGAAGTTCATGTCGCCCTTGGCTTCCTGCTCGGTGCGCAGAGGAGTATTGACCTGCCGCAACGACAATCCGTACGGATTGTCCGGTCCGATCGGGACGATCTCGGTTTCGGTCTGGTACACCGTGTTGTCGGTGCCGTCGACGTCGAGGTCCATGCGCGCGACGATGAAATGCTGGTGGAACGGTGCGTAGGTGCGGTTGTCCACCATCGTGCCGTGTTCGGGTGCCACTCCCTCGGGCAGGTGACTGACCACCATGAGACCCGTTGCGCGGACCTCACATTCGATGTTTCCATCCTGGTAGAACCGCCAGTACGTCAGGTACTCGTAGTTGGCGACGGTGACGTGGAACGACACCGTGAGCCGACGCATCCGGCGTACCTCGCTGGTGCCGTGGTCGACGTGCTTCCACAGGACGGCGTTGTCTTCCTCGTGGATGCAGATCGCATTCTTGATCGTGTACGGCTCGCCTGCACTATTGTGCAGAACCGCGTCGAGGTAACGGATCTCACCGAGACAGTCACACCCCAGCTCCAGCGAGGTGGTCATGAATCCCAGACCCCATTCGCCGATGTCGAAGGCGGTGCGACGGTAGTGGTCGTCGCAGTGGTCGCGGTAGGGCACCATCATCTCCGCGAACGAGATCCGGTGCGCGATCGAGCGCCGGGTTCCGTTGTCGTCGTAGCTGATCGAGTGCAGCGTCATACCCTCGCGGTGGTTGAATCCCACGCGCAGCGACCAGTTCTGCCAGTCCAGCCGGTTGCCGGTCAGGGTGAACGACGGTCCGTCCGATTGGGTGATCTCCAGCGGCTTGAGCTCTTCGCGGGTGCTGGCCTCCCGGATCCGTTCGGGCACGTACCGCGGCACGTACTCGCCCATGATCTCGGGTTTGGGCACGGTGAACGTGTCCTCGATCTCCAGCAGTTCCATCGTGTTGAGGTCGATGACGCAGTGAAAACCGTTGACCGGACCGGCATACGGGTTGGTACCCGGCGCCGATCGCACCCACGTATCCGACCAGCCGATCCGCCGGCCCTTGTACTTGTCGGGGATCAGCGCGTCGCCATAGGTCCAGGTGTCCATGAACACCAGGTCCAGATCGGTGATACCACGTTTGGCCAGGCCCGCGATCACGTCGGGGTGTGCGCGCAGCGCCGCGTCGGCCTCCGACCACTCGTCGACGGTGAAATTGGCCTGCACGCCGGGGATGTGGTCCCACTCGAGCACCGTCGAGTCCGTGAGCGACACCAGCGCCTTGTAGGTGGCGTTGGTGGCCCGCTCGAAGCAGGTGACGATGGCATTGCGGGGCGGTATCGCACCACCGGCGTCGAACGCGGCCAGGGCCGCTTTGTCCGGTTCGGCCATTTCGATATTGGCGTACCGCCAGGCGGGTGCGACCACACCATGGGCCGCGCCCAGGATCTCCACGGTCGCACTGAATTCCGCCGCCGACAGCGGATCGAGGGGATGAAACACGGGATCGGTCATGCTCTGCTTCCTGGCGGTTGGCCGGCTCGAAGACGGATACGGGCGGAACTGCCTGAGCTCAGGTGTTGGCGCTCATCACGTGCTTGATGCGCGTGTAGTCCTCCACACCGTAGGCCGACATGTCCTTGCCGTATCCCGAATGCTTGAAACCGCCGTGTGGCATTTCGACGACCAGCGGGATGTGGCCGTTGACCCACACGCAGCCGGCGTCGATACGGGCTGTCATGCGGTTGACCGTGCCGTTGTCCGATGCCCAGACACTGGCCGCCAGACCGTAATCCACGCCGTTGGCCTTGGCCACCGCGTCGTCCTCGTCGTCGAAGGTCTGCACCGTGAGAATGGGGCCGAAAGTCTCTTCCTGCACGATGGCGTCGTCCTGGTTCACACCGGTGATGATGGTCGGCGCGAAGTAGAACCCGCTGTCGCCCACCCGCGTTCCGCCGGTCTCGATCTTCGCGTGATCGGGCAGCGCCGCGATCTTCTCGGTGACGGTGGTGAAATGCCGGATGTTGTTGAGCGGGCCGTAGAACGCGTCCTCGTCGTCGACGCCGCCCGGCCTGAGCGTGGCCGCCTTGGCGACCACCGCCTGCACGAATCGGTCGTACACCGAGGTGTGCACGATGGCGCGGGTCGCGGCGGTGCAATCCTGTCCGGCGTTGAAGAACGCGGCCTCGGCGATACCTGATGCGGCGGCCTCGACGTCGGCGTCGGCGAATACGACGGCCGGGGCCTTGCCGCCCAGTTCGAGGTGGGCACGCTTGACGTCGGCGGCGGCCGCCGCGGCGACCGCGATACCGGCGCGCACCGAACCGGTGATCGACACCAGGCCCAGCCGCGGGTCGGAAACCAGCTGCGCACCCGTGGCCCCGGTGCCCAACACCACGTTGAACACACCGTCGGGAATGATGCCCTGGCTGATCCGGGCCAGCACGATGGTGCTTTCCGGGGTGGTGTCACTGGGTTTGAGCACGATGGTGTTGCCTGCGGCCAGTGCGGGTCCGATCTTCCAGATGGCCATCATGAACGGGTAGTTCCACGGCGTCACCTGACCGACGATGCCGATCGGCTCGCGTCGGATGTAGGAGGTGAATCCCTCCATGTATTCGCCCGCCGACTTGCCTTCGAGCAGCCGGGCGGCGCCGGCGAAGAACCGCAGTTGGTCGGCGCTGACGAGCACCTCCTCGCTCTTGACGAACGCCCGCAGCTGTCCGGTGTTGCGGATCTGCGCCGCGACGATCTCGTCGGCGTGTTCCTCGACGGCGTCGGCCAGTTTGAGCAACACACCAGCTCTGGTCTTGGGAGTGCTTGTGCTCCAGGCAATTCGGGCGTTCTCGGCGGCGTCGATCGCAGCCGATACCTCGGCGGCCGTCGATACCGGCGACACGGCGACCACCGACTCGTCGGCCGGATTGATGATGTCGATCGATTCTTCCGATTCGGAGTCCACGAAAGCACCACCGATGTAGTTCTGCAGCCGGCCGGTCATTGAATACCTCCTGGGATTGTGCTGTCTAAAACTCTGGACCACGGCGCATCGGGTGCGCATCTGCCAGAATGTCCGTCGTCGGTGAAGTGTGTTCAACAGATTGGAGTGCGGTGGCGGTTTCCGTACGATGGCTTCTCGGTCAGGCGGATCTGAGTCTACGGTTGCGAGCCGGTTCTGCCGGGCTATCCGCAGAAATCACCTTTGCCGTCACCACCGAGCTCCCCGACCCCGCCCGTTGGCTCTCCGGTGGGGAGTTGATCCTCACCACCGGCCTCGGCCTGCCCGACGACCCCGGCCAGCGCACCGCCTACATCCACGGACTACGCGAAATCGGCGTCACCGCAGTGGGCTTCGGAACCGGGCTGACCTTCGAGGAGGTGCCGGACGAACTGATCGCCGCCGCCGACGACTGCGGGCTGGCACTGTTCGAGGTCCCGCTGGCCACCCCTTTCGTCGCGGTGGCCAAGACGGTCATGAACCGCCTGGCCCATCAGCAGTACGAGTCCGTTCTCACCGCCACCCGGGTCCAGACCAGGATGACCCGGGCCACGGCGGTGCGCGGTGCCCCCGGCACGCTCGCCGAACTGTCGCTGGCCTGCGGCGGTCCCGCGGTCATCATCGACCGGACCGCCAAAGTGATCCATACCGCCCGCGGTCCGGGCGGCGGTGATGCCGACGACAAGACCGAGGCCATCGCCGCCGGCATCGGCCACCTGATCACCCGCGCGGGCGGACGGGCCTTCCCGCACAGCAGCGTCGTCCCCCTGACCGACGGCGGTGTGGCCGTGGTGCAGGCCATCAGGATCGGTGCCCGGACCCATGGCTATCTCGCCGTCGAGGTGACCGGAACCCCGTCGCCGATCGACCAGCTGATCATCGGGCACGCCAACTCGCTGCTCGTGCTCGAGTTCGAACGCCCCGACCGGGTGCGGCGCGAACAGGGACAGGTGCACGGGGCGGCACTGGCACTGGCGTTGACCGGTAGCACCGGCACGGCCGCGGCCATCGGGCTGCTGCGCACCGCGACCGACGACGCCGGCCGCATCCGGATGCTCACGGTGCTCGACGCCCCCCGCCTCCGACGCCCTGCGTCAGGCCGTCGACGATCAACTCGCCGCCCGCGCGCGCAACCTCTTCCTCAGCGCCGAGGGCCCGGCGGTCTCGATCCTGCTGCGCGGCACCGACGACCTCGCACTGGCCTCGTCACTGTTCGACACCCTCGACGACGCCGTCCGCCGACACCTGCGGATCGGGCTGAGCGCGCCGCATGCTCTAGCCGAGGTGCGCACCGCCGCGGCCGAGTCGCGGATGGCGGCGGGGCTGGCGCTCGGCGCGCCCGTCGACGCCACCAACATCACCGGCCGGACGCTGCTGGCAGTTCCGGAGACCCGGAACGTCCTCACCGCGATGGGCATGCTGCTGGTCGAGCCGCTCGAACGCCACGACGCCGCACACGACAGCGGACTGCTGGACTCGTTGCGGGCCTACCTCGAGGCCAACGGCCAGTGGGAACCGGCGGCCGCCGTGCTCGGAGTGCACCGGCACACGCTGCGCAGCCGGATCGTGAAGGCGGCCGAGGTGATCGGCTGCGATCTCGGTTCGGCCCGCGTCCGCGCCGAGGTGCTGCTGGCGATCATCGCGCGCGATCAGCGGGCACACGGTCCGGAGGACGGGAGCGGACCTCCCTTACGGTAAGTTGCACGGTAAGGCAGGCGCGACACCACGCGGCCCGCATTCACCGCATACCGGAGGAGAGAAATGGCCGATTCACCGCAGCGTCTGGTCGTCGTCACGGGAGCCGCCGGCGCCCTCGGGCAGGCCGTCGTCACCGAGTTCCTCGCCACCGGCGCCGCCGTCGTCGCCGTCGACATCCCGGGTGAGCGCCTCGACGCGCTGGGCGAGACCGACAATGTGCACACTGTCGGCGCCCAACTCTCCGACGCCGCCGAGACCACCGCGGCGTGGACGGCCATCGACGCGATCGGCACCCCCGACACCCTGGTCACCCTGGCCGGAGGTTTCCAGCCAAGTTCGCTGGCCGACCTCACCGAGGACATCTGGAACGCGATGATCGACTCCAACGTCGCCTCGGTGGTGTGGTCGGCCCGCGAGGCCGCCGCCCGTTTCGAGGCCGCGGGCGGCGGATCGATCGTCACCGTCGGCTCCAAGACCGCGCTCTCCGGCGCCGCTCCCCTGGCCCACGCCACCAGCAAGGCCGCCGTCGTCCGGATCACCGAACTGCTCGCAGAAGAATTGCGGCCCAAGAAGATCCGCGTCAACACGGTGCTCCCGTCGGTGATCGACACCCCCGCCAACCGCACCTGGATGTCCGAGGACCTCGCCTCGCGCGCGGTCAGCCCGGCCGCCATCGCCAAGGTCATCGCCTTCCTGACCGGCCCCGACGCCGCCCCGATCAGCGGAGCCCGCGTCCCGGTCTACGGCGACGCCTGATCGCAGTTGCCCCGGCCGCCTACCCCGGAATCCGGATCGGGAGAGCCGGGATTCATGGGCGGTCTGGTCGGCGAACGTCAGCACGACCCCCTCATCCTCCAACGCCGACACCACCGGAAGCAGGGACGGGGCGCTCGACCTGAGCCTTGCTGTTCACCAGTCACCGCACAACTGGTCGCTCAACTTCACGTACATCTCCCGAGTTCGCCGGCCTAGCCACTCGAGGAGGTACTGCAGGCACATGGCACCAGATCCTCGATACTCAGGGCAACCGTGACGTAGATGCGGAATAGAATACCCGACGGGCCATTCAAGGTTCCCGCCGGTCAAATAGACGGGTGCTCGACTATTTCATAGATGAGATTCGAATAGATGACGAAATCCAACCAAGGTATGAGAGATTTACGGAGGATCCGCGACTTCTTCTGAAGTTAGCCTCAGCCTTTCACGCTGATTGCGTGTCATAAACGAAGAATGGTGCCCTG
>NZ_CALLZT010000049.1:0-36090 GCF_937858515.1 uncultured Gordonia sp.
CGGTGCACGATGCCGTTGCGGTGCGAGAAGTCCATCGCGGCGGCCACGTCGGCCATCCACGTCATCACCTGCCGCGGCGAGAGCGGGCCGTCGCTGCGCAGGATGTCGCGCAGGGTCTTGCCGTCGACGTATTCCATGACGATGAACGGCAGCGGGCCGCCCTCGGTCTGGGATTCGCCGGTGTCGAAGACCTGGACGATCGTCGGGTGATTGAGTTTGGCGGCGTTCTGCGCTTCGCGGCGAAATCGCAGGTAGAACGACGGATCGCGCGCGAGGTCGGCCCGCAGGACCTTGACCGCCACGTCCCGGTTGAGGAGGGTGTCGCGCGCGAAGTGCACTTCGGACATACCGCCGAAGCCGAGAGTTTCGCCGAGTTCGTACCGGTCGGACAGGTGGTGCGGCGTCGGCGTCATGATTGGCTTCCCACCGTCCTTTTCGTCTTGGTCAGTTTACTCGGCGGGTTCGCGGCGCCCGCAGTTGTGTAGGTGCTCATGGGAATGTGGGCAGGCCGGGGATCGAGATCGTCAGCCCGCCGCCGTTGCCCTGTCCTTCGGGAACGGTGTCCCCGGCTCCATCGTCTCCCATACCGGTGTCCCCGGCGCCCGTGCCCCCGTCGCCCGGGTCTTCGGTGGCGGTGTCGGTGTCCCCGTTACCCGTGTCCCCGGCGCCCGTGCCCCCGTTACCGGGGTCTTCGGTCGCGGTGTCCTGCGTGGTGGTGGCTCCGGTGGTGGTCGTTTCCCCGGTGGGGGTTCCCGTGGTGGTGTCGGCCGTGGTCGTGCGCGTGGGCCGGGTGTCCTCCTCGGTCTCCTGGGTGGTCGGCTCGTCGTCGGTGCCGGTGGGTTCTTGGTCCTGGGTGGTCGTGGTGGGCGCGGTGTCCTCGGTGGTCGTGGTGACCGTCGACGCCGGGGTTTTCGGGTCTCCCGTATTCGAATCGGCGTTGGCAAGCCAGAACCCGACCACGCCGAGGGCGATGAGCAGCAGGATCCCGGCCAGCGCGGCCAGCACCTTCTGCCCGGTGGTCCAGGTGTTGTCGGGAGTGCTCGGCCGCTGCGGCGGACGGGGCGCGGCGTAGTTCGGACCGGTGTAGGTGGACGTCGACGGTGAATACGGCGCCGACGTGGCCGGCCCCGTGCCGATGACCCGGGTTGCCGCGGTGGGCCGCGGTGTGGGGTTGATGGTGCTGGTGGCCGTGTTGCTGCCGGGCCGGGGGGGCCTGCGGCCGGCGCGTACCGGGGCGACGGCGTCGGCGAACTCGCCGCCGTTGGCGTACCGCTGCCGCGGATCCTTGGCCATCGTGATCTCGATGAGTTCGCGCACGCCGGACGGCAGATTGCTGGGCAGCGGCGGGGGTGTCTCGCGGATGTGCTTCATCGCGACGGTGATCGCACCGTCACCGAGGAACGGCCTGCGTCCGGTCAGCGCCTCGTAACCGACCACGCCGAGGGCATACACGTCCGAGGCGGAGGTCGCCTCATCGCCGGTGGCCTGTTCCGGCGAGATGTACTGGGCGGTGCCCATCACCATGCCGGTCTGGGTGACGGGGGCGGCGTCGACGGCCTTGGCGATGCCGAAGTCGGTGATCTTGACCTGCCCGGTGGGGGTGATCAGGATGTTGCCGGGTTTGACGTCGCGGTGCACCAGACCCTGATCGTGGGCTGCCTGCAGCGCCCGGCCCGTCTGTTCGAGCATGTCCAGGGAATTGGCCAGCGACAGTCTGCCCATGCGGGAGATGACGGAGTTGAGCGGTTCGCCGTCGACGAGTTCCATCACCAGGTAGGCGAGTGGTTCGCCGGTGCCGCGGTCGGGGGTTTCGCCGTAGTCGAAGACGTTGGCGATGCCCGGGTTGTTGAGCATGGCCGTGACCTGCGCCTCGGAGCGGAACCGGGCAGTGAACTCGGGGTCATTGGTGTACTCGGCCTTGAGCACCTTGACGGCGACCCGACGATTGAGCCGGGTGTCGAGCGCTTCCCACACCTGTCCCATACCGCCCGTGGCGATCAGCCGCATCAGCCGATAGCGGTCGGCGATGGTGGTTCCATTCGATAGGGTCATCCGCCTGCACCTCCCAGCCGTGCGTTGATCACGGCGCGCCCGATCGGCCCCGCGATGGCGCCACCGGTCGACGCCGCCCCCAGGTCGCCATTTTCCACGATCACCGCGACGGCCACCTTCGCGTTCGACGACGGCCCGAACGCGATGTACCAGCTGTACGGCGTTTCTGCGGTGCCCTGCTCGTCGGAGTGTTCGGCGGTTCCGGTCTTCGACGCGATCGACACCGCGCCGCCGGCACCGGCCGTGTTGCGTTCGGAAGCGATCATCAGTTGCGTCAGTGTTTCGGCCTGATCGGCGTCGATGGGCGAATTGATCGTCGACGGCTGCGTCGTGTGCAGGGTCCGCAGGTCGGCGGACTGAAGCTTGTCGACGAGGTACGGCTGCATCCGGACACCGCCGTTGGCGACGGTCGCGGCCACCATGGCGTTCTCCAGTGGGGTCACCCGCACGTCGCGCTGCCCGATGGACGACTGGCCGAGTGCGGCGAGGTCGGGGATATCGCCGGTCGTCGACGTGGCGACGGTGAGCGGGATGTCGCTGGGCCGTTCGTTGAGTCCGAATCGGGTGGCGGTGTCGGTGAAGGAGGACGTCGGATCCTCCATCTTCTCCGTGGTCAGCTGTACGAACGCCGTGTTGCACGAGTACTGGAAGGCCTGGGTGAGCGACACTGTCCCGCCGGAGGAGTCCGGGCAGGTCTGGCCGCCGTAGTTCGACAGCGATGTCGCGGTGTCGGGCAGCGTGATGTGTGATGCGGCGGTCAGGCGGACGTCGGGTCCGATGCCCTGGCGCAGTGCGGCGGCGGTGGTGATCACCTTGAATGTCGACCCGGGTGGGTAGAGCTGATTGACTGCCCGGTTCAGCATCGGGTTGGTCACCGAGTCGGCGGCGTTCCACCGCGCCCAGGCGCCCTCACGCACGTCCTGGTCGTGGCTGGCCAGCTTGTTCGGGTCGTAGCTGGGCGTCGACACCAGTGCGAGGATCTTGCCGGTGTTGGGTTCGAGTGCCACCACGGCGCCGCGGCACCCGCCGGAGCAGCCGTTGAGCATGCCGTTGTAGGCGGCCTTCTGCATCTTCGGGTCGATGGTGGTCACGACGTTGCCGCCGCGGGGGTCGCGGCCGGAGAACATGTCGAGGAAACGCTGGCCGAACAGTCGGTCGTCGTTGCCGTTGAGGATCGAGTTCTCGTACTGCTCGAGGCTGGTGCTGCCGTACTGGAACGAATAGAAACCGGTGACCGGTGCGAACGCCGACGCCGAGCCACCCGGGTAGGTGCGCAGGAATTTCAGCCGGCCGTTGATCGGTGTCGAGGTCGCGATGACGCTGCCACCGGCGGTGATCGCGCCGCGCTGGCGGGCGTACTCGTCGAGCAGAACCCGGTTGTTGCGTGGGTCGGCGCGCAACGAATCGGCTCTGAAGACCTGGACGTAGGTGGAGTTGGCGAGCAGGGCGACGATCATGATGATCACAGCCATCGACACGCGGCGGATCGGTGTGTTCATGCCTTGCGGACCACCTGGGTCTGCAGCGATTCGACGGGCTTCGGCGCGGCTTTGGGTTTGGCGGTGTCCGGTTCGCGGGCGGCGTTGGAGATGCGCAGCAGGGTCGCGATCAGGATGTAGTTGGCCAGCAGAGAAGATCCGCCGTACGACATGAACGGCATGGTCAGGCCGGTCAGCGGGATCAGTTTGGTGACGCCGCCCACCACCACGAAGATCTGCACCGCGATGGTGAACGACAGTCCGGCGGCCAGCAGCTTGCCGAAGCTGTCGCGGACGGCGATGCCGGTGAGCAGCCCGCGCGCGATCAGGATCATGAACAGCATCAGAATCGCGGCCAGACCCACCAGGCCGAGTTCCTCACCGAACGAGGCGACGATGAAGTCGGTGTTGGCGAACGGCACGATGTTGGGCCGTCCCGAGCCGAGTCCGGTGCCGAACAATCCGCCGGTGGCCAGGCCGAATAGTGATTGGGCGAGCTGGTAGCCGTCGCCGGCGAAGTCGGCGAACGGGTCACGCCAGATCGACACCCGCAGTTGCAGATGGGAGAACAGCTGGTAGGCCACGAGGGCACCCAGGATGAACAGGGTGACGCCCAGGACCACCCAGCTCACGCGTTCGGTGGCGACGTAGAGCATCGCGAGCATCGTCGCGAAGATCAGCAGCGACGATCCGAGGTCGGTGGAGTAGACGAGCACGCCGAGCGACAGGCCCCAGGCGGCCAGCAGCGGGCCGAGATCGCGGGGCCGCGGGAAGTCCATGCCGAGGAAGTGTTTGCCGGCCGTGGTGAACAGGTCGCGTTTGGACACCAGGAACGACGCGGTGAAGATGATCATCAGGATCTTGGCGAACTCGCTCGGTTGGATGCTGAACACCGGCGTGACGATCCAGTTCTTGGAACCGTTGACCGAGGTGTTGATGCCGGGCAGGAACGACAGCATCGCCGGCGCCGCGAGCAGTGCGAGGCTGCACACGCCCATGATGTAGGCATACCGCGAGAGCGTGCGGTGGTCGCGCACGAAGAACAGGATCACCGTGAAAGCGATCAGACCGAGCACCGCCCACAGCAGTTGCTGGTCGGCGTTGTGGGTGGATTCGGTGGCGTTGACGGTCTCGCCGGTGTGGCCCGATCCCAGGTCGAGGCGATGGATCATGACCAGGCCCAGTCCGTTGAGGACGGCGACGATCGGCAGGATCAGCGGGTCGGCGTAGGGGGCGAGCCGGCGGACCACCAGGTGTGCGCCGGCGAACAGCACGGCGTATGCCGCCACGTACTTGGCGAGGTCGGCGGTGATCTTCTGTTCCTGGGCGGTCTGCACGATCACCAGGGCCACGGTGACGAGCCCCAGCGCGAACCCGAGCAGCACCAACTCGGTGTTGCGACCGGTGCGTTTGGCCGGGTTGCCGGGCGGTGCGTGCTGGGGTGCGGGTGTCGACATCAGACGGTCCCCCGGCAGACCTTGTTGCCGTTGTCGTCGGTTTGTTCGGGCACCGATGCGGAGGCCGCGGTCGAGCCGGGCAGGTCGGTGCGTGGCGCGCCGGTGGTGGGGGCACCCGTGGCCGGCGCGGGGGATGGCGGTCGCGAGGGTTCGGGCCTGCCCGGGGTGCGGGGTGCGGGAGTGCGGGTGGTTGACCCCGGTGGCGGTGTGCACATCGGCAGGAAGCTCAGGTCGCGTACGGCAGCCTCGGCCTCATCGAGGGTCTTGTTGCGAATCGCATTGCTGCGCAACGTATTACGATCGATCTCCTGCAGATCGGACAGGTCGAGTGCGGAGCAGCCCGATTCCTGCGAGTAGTCGACGAAGTACACGTCGGGCCGGTCCTGGTTCGGATTGCGCACGCAGGCACGTTTCGCGCCGTCGCTGAACGTCAGGAACACGATCTTGTCGGGGGAACCCTGGAAGATCACGACCTTGCCGTCCTCGACCCCGGCATAGTGGCTGCTGCTGACCATCGCCCGGATCACGAAGAAGCCCGCGACGATCCCGGCGATGACGAGTATGGCGAGCCCGATCGCCAGCCACGTCCACAGAGGACTCTTCCGGGCCGGCGGCTCTTCATCGATGAGGGACGGTCTACGTGGTTCGGGCGGCGGCGGCCGCAGTGCCGCGGCGCGGCCGGCGGCGGTCGCCGGGTTGGGGGTGTAGTTCTGGTCGTCGGTGCCGGCGGCTCCGCCGACGATCGGCCGCGAATCCCCGTACTGGGTGTCGACGACGTCGGCGACGACGACGGTCACGTTGTCGGGACCACCGCCGCGCAGTGCCAGCTCGATGAGCCGGTCGGCGCATGCGCGATGATCCTCGACCGATCCGAGGGTGTCGGCGAGGGTTTCGGAGGTGACGACATCGGACAGACCGTCGCTGCACAGCAGGTAGCGGTCGCCGGGCCGGGCCTCACGGACGGTGAGAGTGGGTTCGACGGGCTGACCGGTCAGTGCCCGCATGATCAGCGATCGTTGCGGGTGCACGTGCGCCTGTTCGGCGGTGATCTGACCTTCGTCGACGAGGGTCTGCACGAAAGTGTCGTCGCGGGTGATCTGGGTCAGTTGCCCGTCGCGGTACAGGTACGCGCGGGAGTCGCCGACGTGGCACAGGCCGATACGGCTGCCCGCGAAGAGGATCGCGGTCAGGGTGGTGCCCATGCCGTCGAGTTCGGGGGAGCGGCTCACCTGGGCGGCGATGGCGTCGTTGCCGCGGCGCGTGGCCTGCTCCAGTTTGTCGAGCAGGTCGCCGCCGGGTTCGTCGTCGTCGAGTTCGCGCATGGCGCCGATGACCAGCTGGCTGGCCACCTCACCCGCGGCGTGTCCGCCCATCCCGTCGGCGAGAGCGAGCAGTCGGGCACCCGCGTACACGGAGTCTTCGTTATTGGTGCGCACGAGGCCGCGATCGCTGCGCGCGATGTAGCGCAAGACAAGGGTCACGGGCGCAGCTCGATCACGGTCTTACCGATGCGGATCGGTGTGTTGATGGGGACACGCACGGCGGTGGTCACCTTGGCGCGGTCGAGGTAGGTGCCATTGGTGGAGCCGAGGTCTTCGACGTACCAGTCGTCGCCGCGACGTGACAGTCGGGCGTGGCGTTCGGAGGCGTAGTCGTCGGTGAGCACGAGCGTCGAGTCGGCCGCGCGGCCCATCAGCACGGGCTGTGCGCCGAGTGTGATGCGGGTGTTGGCGAGGGCCCCGTGGGTGACGACGAGGTAGCGGGCCGAGCCCTTCACATGGTCGCCGCGGGCCCTGCGGTCGCGCCGGATGATGCGTGAGCCACCCGCGGTGCCGATGTCGGCGCGGATGGTCCGGATCACCGCGTAGACGAAGAGCCAGAGCAACAGGAGAAACCCGAAGCGGGTGAGCTGAAGTACCAAGCCCTGCATGCCGTCGTCACCTCCTGAACTCGCGTCGCTGATGGCCGGGTGTGGTCCGGCCACCAACAGCCCAGTCGGGCCCCGTCGTACATGACGGGCCCGACTGCATCATATGGGCAGATACTCCGATGGCACTCATCGTGGCGTGAAGCGTGCTGTCTCGATATCGGATCGGTGCAGGTCGCGGTACGCGTGACCTGCTGTCGTTCGGACGGCCGACATCCGGCTGACCAGAGTCCGGACGGCCGGTATGTGCGGCTGTCCGTGTCGACCTACTGAAAACGGACCGAGATGTCGGAGTGACCGACCCGGATCCGATCACCGTCGGCGAGCTCCCAGCTCGAGACCTGCAGGTCGTTGACGGTCGTGCCGTTGGTGGAGTTCAGGTCGGTCAGCATCGCGACGCTGCCGTCCCAGCGGATCTCCACGTGCCGGCGCGAGACGCCGGTGTCGGGGAGGCGGAACTGGGCGTCCTGGCCACGGCCGATGACGTTGGAGCCCTCGCGCAGCTGGAACGTGCGGTTGCTGCCGTCCTCGAGGTAGAGGGTGATGGCCGCGGGTGCGTAGCCGGCCGCCTGGCGTCCGTAGGCCGGGTCGTAGCCACCCTGCGGAGCGTAGCCCTGCTGGTAGCCGCCCTGCTGGTAGCCGGCCGGGTCGTAGCCCTGCTGCGCATACCCCTGCTGGTCATAGCCGCCCTGGTAGCCCTGGTCGTAGCCCTGCTGCTCGTAGCCCTGCTGGTACCCACCCTGGTCGTAGCCGCCGCCCTGGTAGCCCTGCTGGTCGTAGCCGCCCTGGTCGTAGCCCGCCTGGTCGTAACCCTGCTGGTAGCCACCCTGCTGGGCGTAGCCCTGGTCGTAGCCGCCTTGCTGGTATCCCGCCTGGTCGTAGCCTTGCTGACCCTCGTAGGCCTGCTGGCCCTCGTAGCCTTGCTGGCCGTAGTAGCCCTCCTGGCCCTGCCCGTAGCCGGGTTCGGCGGCGCTTCGGCGCTGGTCGTAGCCGGATTCCTGAGACATGTGTGGGGCTCCTACTGGTCGGTTCGCACCAAGGGGTTGTGGTGCTGCGGGTTGTGCTGCTGCGGGTGGTTGTTGCTCGCTCTCCGGTCCCGGGTGGGGTACCGGTTGTGCAGGCGCGGATATGGTCGGTGGCCTTATCGGCCGGGGTTGGGCATCAGGGTCGACAGCTACCTGAACACGAAAGATACCGACATGCAGCGCCGGGGTCTCGGCAAACTCGACCACGACTTGTCCGTATGTCTGCCAACCATTGTCGCGGATGAACGTCTCAAGATGTTTGGAAAACATCTTTCGGTTGAGTTCGTACTCCGCCGCGATCTCCTGGTAGTCCGTGGAGCTGAGCTGCAGGGTGTAGCGGTTGGCGACCAGGATGGTCCCGTCCCCGAGATTCTCCCGCGATTCCTCGGCCTCCCGCTGGAGACCTGTCTCGATCTCCTGCGGCGCGACCCGGCCGGGGAAGACACGGGCAAAGCCGCCTTCGACGCCGCCTTCGAGCTTGCGCTCGAGACGGTCGAATCGGTCGAGGATACCCATCCCGCTCCTTTCCTACGTCGAGTCCTATATCGAGTCGTTACCGACTGTCGAGTCGTTACCACACGGGCTGGCGTGTCATAAGTGCGCAACGCTTCGTCAAATGATAACGATTCCCTGCGAGAATCACCCCGTCAAGTCACCACCTGCACCATAAGCAACTTCAGCACCACTCCACCAGGGGTTCCCTGTTCAATTTGTGATTCGAAACTCCCCATACAACGCATCTCGGTCCGCATCGGTTCCCAGATTTCCGCCCCGATGGCGGTACGCGAGGTCCGCTACCCCTGCGGCACCGAACTGCCGGCGGTCCGGGTGGCCGCCACATTCCACCGGAGCTATGCAGCGTGCTCCGCCCGCCGCCGTCGGGCCGCCGTGCCCTCGCTAGCTATGAGGCGTGAGGTCGCCCGGCGACCGAGCCTCAAGACCCCGTGCGACGACATCGTCAGCGATCACCGCCCTCCCGATCCCGACTGACCAGCCGTTTTGCGATCGGCCCGAACACCCTGCTATCGTCGTCCAGTCCGAACGACAATCCAGTCGAGAAGGCAGCCACGGGCGAGTGGCGGAATGGCAGACGCGCTGGCTTCAGGTGCCAGTGTCCTTCGGGACGTGGGGGTTCAAGTCCCCCTTCGCCCACAGAATACGGGAGCCGGACTGCACCAGCAGTCCGGCTCCCGTCGTTGACGCCGGCGCCCCGATCACCTGCGCGCCGCGATGTGAACTGCCGGGAAGTGTTGGAAGCCGCTGGCGGGCCGGCTGACGGTGCGGAAGATCTCGCTGAATCCGGAGCCGCTGAGGGCGTCGGTGAGAGTGTCAGGATGCCAGCGCCAGGCGCGGGCCACGGCGTGGTCGAATTCGTGGACGCCACGATCGTCGCTGCCCTGGCACGCGACAAGTACGTGACCCTCGTCGCATAGTCGCCCGAACCAGGACACGAGTACAGCGGCGTTCCGAACGCCTCGGTGAACAACTCCGCATACGTATCGGCCATCACCTCATACCCCGGTTGTTCCACCAAACCTCCACTCCCAGTGACTAATAGGTATTCCAGTGCCACATGCTGGCATCAGAGTCCCGGTCAGAGGCGGCGGGCGAAGGCCCGGGCCGCGTCGAGGTCGGCGTCGTTCGGACGGTCCTTGTGGATGCCGCCGAACGGCTTGAACGGCCACCAGGTGTCGAAACTCCTGCAGGAGAACACGTCGATGACGTCGTAGCCTTTCGACGCGAGCCTGCCGGAGAGGTTGTGTGTGTATCGACGGACGGCTGGCTCTGGAAATCCGCTGGTGCAGAACACGAATGCTCGGGCACTCGCACCATCGGGGAGTCGATCGACGAACTTCAGCAGGTCCGGATGGAACGACATGTTGAAGATGCCCGACCCGAAGCCCACGATGTCGTAAGAACTCAGCTCCGCAGGATCTACCTCGTCCGGGGCGACGACCCGCGCCCCGAGCACTTCGCCCATCACATCGGCGACCCTCCTCGTGTTGCCGTGGGACACCGACGTACACACAATCAACGCGGTCATGCTTCCGGATCCTCTCATGGGTGGTGACGGGTGGCAGATACCTTCGCTTCCGCCTCCCCTTGGACACCGGCCGATCCGCGGACGTGACAACAGTCGGCGCGTTTGGCGGCTACAGATCGTCCGGCAGCAGGCGGAACGCTGGGTGCGTCATGAGTGGCGTGATCGTCCGGAAGTCGCGCCGGTCGAGCGTCAGCACGTCTGCGGTGTCGTACCGTTCGGCCAGCAGGACGTTGACGGCGTCGGTGAGATCGAGGCGCAACGCGAGGTGTCGGTTCTGCACTCGGCGCGCGGACCGCAGGAGGTCTGCCGAGATGGCAGGGACTTCGATGCGTCCAGCGATCTCCTGGGCAAGTAGCCAGTCGTTGACCGCGTAAGCAGCCCGGCGGTTGATGCTCCGGGTGGTGATGTGCTCGATCTCGTGGACGACGAGCGGAGATACGACGGTCAGTGCCGCCAGTTGAAGCGCTGTGCGTGCGCCTGTGTGTTGGGGATCCGACGGATTGAGGGCGGCGACCAGCCCCGATGTATCGCCGACGATGATCACTCGGCGGGCGCCGTGGGGGTGGTGATCGCCTCGCGCACGGCATCGTCGATCTCGTCAGCGGTCACCGCATGGCCGAAGTCGAGTATGGGTATGTCCCATTCCTCCTCCCACCTGCGGTTTCGTATGGCCACAAGGTGGAAAGCTTCGCGAAAGTATTCGGATTCCGGTCGGCCGTCGCGGGCAGCAGCCTGCTTGACGAGGCGCAGATCCTCTTCATCGACCATCACGGTCGTCTTCTTCAGTCCCATATGGTTATGGTACCTGCGCCATAACACCGTGACCGATCTACGGCAGCTCCCGCGAACGACGCCAGACCCCGGCCACTGACCAATCAGCGAGGACAGCCGTGAATCGAACATGCTGAGTGCGGACGCCAACGGTGTTGAGCTCGTCGGCGACGTCGAGTGGGTGTGCCCTTTCGCGATCACCAGCCCGAGCCGGTGACCTCTCCGGTGCGGATGGGGCAGCGGGTGGAGGTGTAGATGGTGGGCATGCACAGGTTGCAGTGGGTGCATTGGGAGTGGGCTGTGGGGTCGTTTTGGAGGATGAGGGGGAGGTCGGGTTCGCGGAGGAGGGCCCGGCCCATCGCCATGAACTGAAAGCCTTCGGCGAGAGCGAGTTTCATCGAATCGACACCGGTAATGCCGCCGAGCAGGATGAGGGGGAGGTCGACGGCCTTGCGGAGTTCGCGGGCCAGCGGCAGCAGGTAGGCGTCGGTGTATTGATACTGCTTGAGGAATATCGGGCCGCCGGCTTGCAGGCCCAGTTTCATCACGCCGTGGAAGGCCTGCGCGAACTGTTTGCGGGGTGCCTGGCCGTGGAACAGGTACATCGGGTTGAGCAGTGACGATCCGGCGGTCGGTTCGATGGCGTCGATGAATCCGTCGGACTCCAGCCATTGCGCCACCTGGCACGCCTCGTCGATGTTGAAGCCGCTCAACGACGATGAGCGGCCGGGTCCGGGGGTGCCGACACCGTCGAACATGTTGAGCTTGGCCCAGATCGCGACGCCGGGCCCGACGGCCTCGCGCACCGTCTCCAAGACCTCGCGTGCCAGGCGGGCCCGGTTGACGAGCGGCCCGCCGTAGGCGTCGCGACGACGGTTGAGCAGTGGCGACAGGAATGAACTGATCAGATAGTTGTGGCCGCAATGAATTTCGAGAGCATCAAAACCCGAGTCGACGGCCAGTCGGGCGGATTCGGCGAACTTCGCACGCAAAGAAGGAATCTCGTCGACACCCACCTTGTGGGTCACCGACATACCCATCGGCGCGGGAATCCTGCTCGGCCCCAGCGCTTTCGCCCTGTTCGACACCGAGTTGGCGACGGCGCCGGCATGGCCGAGCTGCGCGGCGGCCAGGGCGCCCTCGGCGTGAATGGCGTCGGTGAGTCGGCGCAGACCCGGTACCGCCTGAGGTCGCATCCAGATCTGATGGCGGTCGGTGCGCCCCTCCGGTGAGATCGCGCAGTAGGCGACGGTACTGATCGCGACCCCGCCCGCGGCATGGGTGCGATGGAAGTCGATGAGTTCGTCGGTCACCAGCGCGTCGGGGGTCATGCCCTCGAAGGTGGCGCACTTGATCAGCCGGTTGCGCAGGGCAAGGGGGCCCAGGGTGGCCGGGCTGAACGGGTCTGGGGTGGCACCGGGGCTGTGCATCACATCACATTCCCATATCCTCGGAAAGAGGCATCATCACGCCCAGGCCGCCGGCGGGAAGCGACACAGACCATGAGTGACACCGAGATCGGCCCGGACGGTGCACCGCGTGGCCAATCAGATTGCGCGGGTGGGGTTTCTGTGGAGATCATCACCGCCCGCGACGTGCCGCTCGGCGGACCACGGGCGATGAACGTGCGACGGACGTTGCCGCAACGCAAGCGGTCCACCATCGGCGCGTGGTGCTTCGCCGACCACTACGGCCCCGACGACGTCGCGGCCACCGGCGGAATGGACGTCGCCCCACATCCGCACACCGGATTACAGACGGCAAGTTGGCTGTTTGCAGGGACCATCGCGCACCGCGACTCCGGCGGGGTCGTCGCCGACGTGCTGCCGGGCGAGATCAACCTGATGACCTCCGGCGCCGGGATCTGCCATTCGGAGACGTCGACGGCCGACACCACGATCCTGCACGGGGTGCAGTTGTGGATCGCCCTTCCTTCCGAATCCCGGAACAGTCCACGGGGTTTCGAGAACCACAGACCGCCGGAAACGCTTTTCGACGGCGGGTCGGCGCTGGTGTTCATCGGATCGCTGCTGGGCAGTACCTCACCGGTGACCACGCACACCCCGCTGCTCGGCGCCGAACTGCGTCTCCACCCGCACTCCTGCATCACCCTCGACGTCGACCCCGATTTCGAGCACGGACTGCTCGTCGACACAGGTGCCGCGGTATCGCTCGAAGGCGTACCGGTCCCCAAGGACGCCATCGGCTACACCGGAATCGGGGCACGGACGCTGCGGGTCACCAACGACGGCGATGCCGCCGCGCGCTTGGTGCTGCTCGGTGGTACCCCGTTCGCCGAGGAACTGGTGATGTTCTGGAACTTCCTGGGCCGCTCGTCGGAGGAGATCCAGCGGTTCCGCGACGAGTGGCAGGCCGGGGGAGACCGGTTCGGGCGCGTCGACGGTTACATCGGGCACGGCGGACCGAACCGCAATGCGGCGGACATGTCCTGGCTGCCCGCGCCCACCCTGCCGGCCACCCCCCTGCGACCACGCCGGACCACGCCTCCGCACGCCCGTCCGTCCTAAACCCCACCGCTGCGGGTCGGCATCACAATAATTGCGATGCCGACCCGCAGCGGTGGGGTTTAGGACAGCCACGGGAATAGCACCGGCGCCACAGCGTTGGAGATACATGCAAACGCATCGACATTAGGAGTCATCATGCAGTTCGGGGTCTTCTCGGTCAGTGACATCACCCGCGACCCGGTCACCGGGCAGACGCCGAGCGAGGCGGAGCGTATCGACGCGATACAGCAGATCGCCCGCAAGACCGAAGAGGTCGGGATGGACGTGTTCGCGATCGGTGAGCACCACAATCCGCCGTTCTTCTCGTCGTCGCCGACGACGCTGCTCGCCGCGATCGCCGCCACCACAAAGGATCTCGTCGTGACCACGTCGACGACGCTGATCACCACCAACGACCCGGTTCGCGTCGCAGAAGAATACGCGATGCTCCAACACATTTCGAAGGGCCGGATGGATCTGATGATCGGCCGCGGCAACACCGCCCCGGTGTATCCGTGGTTCGGTCAGGACATCCGCCAGGGGTTGCCGCTCGCATTGCAGAACTACGATCTGCTGCACCGCCTCTGGCGTGAGGACGTCGTCGACTGGGAAGGCGAATTCCGAACGCCCCTTAAAGGATTCACGTCGGTACCCAGGCCGCTCGACGGTGTGCCGCCATTCGTGTGGCACGGTTCTATCCGCACCCCGCAGATCGCCGAGCAGGCTGCGTTCTACGGTAACGGCTACTTCGCCAATCACATCTTCTGGCCGACGGAGCATTCCCGGCAGTTGATCGAGTTCTACCGGGAGCGGTTCGAACACTACGGTCACGGAACCGCCAAGCAGGCTATCGTCGGGCTCGGTGGTCAGGCGTACATCGCCAAACGCTCCCAGGACGCCTACCGCGAGTTCCGGCCTTACTTCAACGAGGCGCCTGTATATGGGCACGGCCCGTCGCTGGAGGAGTTCGCGTCGTCGACACCGTTGTCGGTAGGCAGCCCGCAGGAGGTCATCGACAAGACACTCACCTTCCACGACGCGTTCGGCGACTATCAGCGACAACTGTTCCTGATCGACCACGCCGGTCTGCCGCTCAAGACGGTGCTGAACCAGCTGGAACTGCTTGGCGGAGAGGTGATTCCGGTGCTGCGCAAAGAGCTTGCCGCGCGCCGGGATCCGGAGTCGGCCGCCGCCCCCACGCACGCCGCTCTGGTACGGGCCCACTATGGCGACGGTCCCGTCCGTGAGGCCCGGCCGCGGGCCAATCGCGGTGACAACGTCACCGGTGGATCGCCCTACCTCGACGCCTGATGCCCGGCCGAGAGACACGTTCGACGACCAGACTCGCCAACGACGCCTGGGAGTCGCTGCTGACCGCTCACGCCGCGGTACTGAAACAGGTCTCCGCCGGCGACAGGTGGTCGGAGGTGTCGATGCGTGAATACGACGTCCTCTACACCCTGGCGAAGTGGGACGGGCCGGTCCGCGCCCGCGAGCTCAACAAACATGTGTTGCTGAGCCAACCGGCGCTGTCCCGCCTCGTCGACCGCCTCGTCGACCGCGGCCTCGTCGCCCGAGAACCCGACCCGGTGGACGGCCGAGGCGTCCTGCTCTTCCTCACCGACGACGGTCGCGCGACGCAACGCCGAGTCGGTGGCCGGCATGCCGTCGACGTCGCCGCGCTGGTCGGATCCCGGCTGACGGCGCGAGAGTTGCAGACGCTGGAGGCGCTCTGCGACAAACTCGCCGCTGATCCGGTTGAGGTTGCCGGTTGAGTATCTCCGGATACCGAATCGATGCGAGTACAACCCGGGCGTTTCCGGGGAATGTCGTCTAAGGTCAGGCCAGTCGACGCGTTGGCCGACAGCCGACCGGAAGAGGACGATGGCACATGACGCATCAGGACCCGCAGTATCGGCCACCGTCCGGCCCGGACCATCGGCCACCGTCCGGCCCGGACCATCGGCAAGCGTCCGGCCCGGACCATCGACAAGCGTCGGGGCAGGACAATTGGCAACCGTCCGGGCAGGGGCAGGACGGCCCACCCCAGTACGGTTCGCTGGGGCCGGGTCAGCCGTTCGGCCGGCCCGGCGAGGATCCTGCGCAGAGGCCACCGTCACCGGGTCCCGGCAGGCATCAGCCCGCACACGGCCATACGCCGTACGGTCCGACGCAGGTGAGTCCGTCTCCGTTCGGGCCGCCCGGGCACACACCGCAGGGGCCGGTGCAACAGGGCCCACCGCACCACGGCCCACCCCAGCCGGGTTACCCGCCGTACGGACAATCTCAGCCGGGGCAGTCCCCGTACGCGCAGCCCGCGCCCCAATACGGTGAAGCCCAGTACGGCGAAACCCAGATCGGCCGGCCCCAATTCCGGTACGGCCAGTCAGAGCCCGGCCAGGCGCCGCCGGGACAGCCCCAGCACGCCCAGACCCAGCACGCGCAGCCCCAAGACAGTCGGTCCCGGCCCGGCCAAACCCCGTACGGGCAGTCCCCGTACGGCCAAACCCAGCCCGGACAAGACCAGCCCGGACAAGACCAGCCCGGCCAAATTCCGTACGGCCAAACCCAGCCGGGTCAGTCCCCGTACGCCCAGGCGGGAGCAGCCCAGGCGGGATTCGGACAGCACCATCAACCCAATGCATCCGCTTACGGCGGCCAGTCGCCCTACGGTGGTCTTCAGGCCGGGCCGCAGACGGGTCCCCAGGCGACCTCTCCCGGCCCGTACCAGCAGGATCCGTATCCGCAGACGCCCCATCCGGCCGTCGGGACATCGGCGTTCGACGCACCTGCGGCACCTCCGTCCTCCCGTTCGAGCGTGTCGGGTGCGGTCAAGGTGATCGCCGCCCTCACGCTGCTCGCCGCTATCGGCGTGGGTATCGCGGCGTTCCTGCCGTGGGTGGTGTCGGAATCGGGAGGCGTGCGGGTGTCGGCCAACGGCATCGGCACGGTATCGGTCGACGGCAGCACCCTCGACCTCCCGGACTTCGACTCCGATCCGGAGGCCAAGGACGGTGTCCTCACGTTGGCCGCGGCGATCGTCGTGGCCCTCTTCGCACTGGTGAGCGTGGCGATCCGCAAGGTATCGCCGATGCATCTGGTGTCCGGGGTCTTCGCCCTGCTCGGTGGTCTGGGCATCGCCGCTATCGGTGTCATCGACGTCCTCGACGTCAAAGATCAGTCGACCTCGTTCGCCGAGATCGAGGTGGGCTACGGGCTGTGGGCCACGCTCGGGCTCGGGATCGTGCTGGTGATTCTGGGGATCGTGGGCATCGTCAAACGACGCTGAGCAGTCAGTCGAACGACGCTGAGCAGTCAGTCGAACGACGCTGAGCTGTCAAACGACGCTGACTCCGGACACCGCGCTAATGTCAGGACGGTGAACGACGACTTCGACGCACCGCTCACTCCCGGTCCACGTCCGGCGGGACTTGGATTCCGGGCCGGCCTGTGGACGCGGTTCATCCGCCGGATCCTGCGGATCATCGCCGCCCTCAAGATCGTCCGGGTGCGGGTCGTGAACCGTGACGTCGTGCCGTCGTCAGGGCCGGTCATCCTGGCGTCCAATCACATCTCGATGCTCGACGGGGTGTTCCTGTGGGGGGCGTTGCGCCGCCGGGCGCAGGCCATCGCGATGGCCGAACTGTGGAAGTGGCCGATCGTCGGATTCCTGATCACCAAGGGCGATTTCATCCCGGTGCGCCGTGGCGATTCGGCTTCGGGCAACGATGCGCTGACCCGGATGGAGAACGCGCTGCATCACGGGGGTGCGGTGATCATCTTCCCGGAGGGCAGGGTGGTGCCGCCGGGCGAGTCAGTGCGGTTCAAGCCGGGGGCGGCGGTGCTGGCGTTCCGGACGCGCACCCCGATCATTCCGGTGCGGATCGTCGGTTCCAATGAGTTGTTGCCGCTCAAGAAGTTCCGCAAGGGCGGCAAGAGTTTCGACCGCAGCAAACGGGTCACCGTGTACTTCGGCAAACCCCTCGACCCGGAGGACTACGCGACGCCCGGCGACCTGCTGCGCGATCTGCGTTGGAGCGTCTACGCCCTCGGCTGAGGGCCGTTACACCCAGCCCTCGGCTGAGCACGACTACACCCACGGACTTCCGGACTCGGCCGCGTGCCGATCCCGCTGCACCACCGGATCGGGATAGGGGACGGTGTCGACGAGCCGCTGCGTGTAGTCCTCGACCGGCACGGTCAGCACGCGTCGTACGGGTCCGGATTCGACCACGCGACCGCGCCGCAGGATCAGCACGTCATCGGCGACCTGGGCGACGACGGCGATGTCGTGCCCGCTGTAGAGGGCCGCGAACCCGAAACGTCGCCGCAGTTCGGTGAACAGCCGCAGATACGACGCCTGCACCGAGACGTCGAGTCCGCGGGTGGGGTCGTCGGTGACGATGAGGTCGGGTGCCAGTGCCAGCGCCCGCGCCAGCGCAACGCGTTGTCGTGCACCGTCGGTGAGTTCGCCGGGTCGCCGGTCGGCGCCGCGTCCGCCCGCACCGACCGCGTCGAGTAGCTCGGTGGCCCGGGTGGTGGCGGTCGCGGCATCCTCACCCCACAGCAGCAGCGGTTCGGCCACGGACTCGACGACGGTCAGTCTTGGGTCGAGCGTTGTCGCGGGGTCCTGCGGCAGCAATGCGACCCGCCGGCGCAGGTCCCGCAGCCCGCGCCCGCTCAGGGCGGCCATGTCCGTTCCGTCGAGGGCGACGCGGCCGAATCCGACCGGTATGAGACCGGCGACGACTCTCACCAGAGCTGTCTTGCCGGAACCCGATTCGCCGACCACCCCGAGCGACGACCCCGGTCCGATGCTGAACGAGATATCGCGCAGCGCCGGAATCACATTGCGCCCCTGAAGATCTACTTCCCGCGAAGGCGTGCTCACGGGGACGGAGCCCACATGCAGATGGCTCACCTCCAGAATCGGTGTGCGCAATTCGGGCAGGCCGTCGTCCCCGAACGTCGCCGCGGGAAGTTTGGGGGCTATGGCGTGTAATCGCTTGGCGTAGATGGCATTCGGCCGGGCAAACCATTCGAACACTCCCGCCCGCTCGACCACCTCGCCGCGCTGCGCGACGACGGCGCGGTCGGCGATATCGGCCACCACGCCCAGATCGTGTGTGATCAGCAGGATTCCGACGTCGGTGCGGTCCCGGAGTCGGCGTAGCAGCGCCAGCAGCGCCGCCTGTTCACCGGTGTCGAGGGTTGCGGTCGGTTCGTCGGCCACCAGCAGTGCGGGTTCGGTCGCCATCGCGAGCGCGATCGCCGCCCGCTGCCGGTCCCCGGTGGTCAGTTGCCCCGGGTAGGCGTCGATGTAGCGCTGAGGGTCCGGAAAGTCAACCAGGTCAAGAAGATCCAGTGCCCGCGCGCGGTGGTCGTGTCGTGGAAGGTCACTGTGCGCACGCAGCACCTCACCGATCTGAGTGCCGATGCGCAATCTCGGGTCGAGGGCGTGTCGCGGATCCCTCAGGAGCAGTGCCGACGCCGCCGATGATGGTGAACTACGTTCGAGTGCCTGCGAATTCAGTACTTCGACACCGTCGACCCGGATGGAGCCGGTCGCCGTGGCCGTCGGCGGGAGCAGTCCGGTGATCGCGTGGGCGGTCATCGTCTTGCCCGAGCCGGTTTCGCCGACGAGTGCGAGGATCTGTCCGCGGTCCACCCGCAGCGAGATGTTCCTCACCGCGGGCCGGGTGCCGGCGAAATCGATTGCCAGATGGTCGATATCGAGGGCGGGGTGGGAATAGACGTGGATTTCGAAGCCGTCGTCGTCGCCGAACGCGTCCACCGGCTCCGCCGATCGCCGTACCCGCGCACCGCCGGCGTGTTCGGTGAGGGTGAGCGCAGGTGTCTCTGCCGGGGCCGGCACGGGGACCGCCGCGGCAGCCGATCGCGCCAGTTGCGCGATCACCCCGGCCGCCAATACGGGGGCGAGCACCGGGATCAGGGCGTCGCCGTCGGCCGTCCGGGTGGCCAGCAGCCCACCGAGACCCGCCGGATCGAGTCCGGCGTAACCTGCGGCGAACGCCACGAACACCCCGATCGAGACGGAGCCGAGCACGTCGCGGAGCAGTGGCGGGGCGACGATCGGCAGCACGTGCCGGCGGATGATCGAGCGAGTCGGGGCGCCGGAGACGAACAGCGCCTGGACCGGCGGCCGGGACAGCGACTCAGCCACGACGTCGCGAGTCCGCGACACGAACCGGATGAACGTCGTCGCGGCCACCAGAGTCACGATTGCCGGCCCGCCCGGACCTGCGATCAGGATGACGGCGAGCACTGCGGCCACCGCCACGGGGACGGTCGCGGTGTCGACGATGCGCGGGCCCGGCCGGGTTCTGCGCCCGACGGCGGCGACGAACCCCGCCGTGCCACCCACGGCGGCGCCGGTGGCCACCCCGGCCGCCACCGTGAGGATGTCATGGCCGGTGGTTGTCAGCACCGTTTGGATGCTCACGACCGGATGCGGGGATCGGCGGCGGCCCGGGCCACCGCGCCCAGTACCCCGACGGCCGTGACTCCGACGATCAGGACCGCCGCGAGCACCTGCAATCGGGCGGCGTCGTGGTCGTCGATCGCGGCGACGGTGAGCGACCCCAGACCGGATCGCCGGGTGATCGGTTCGGCCACCAGGACCGCCACGGTGAGCCAGGCGACGGTCGTGGTGATCGCGGGCACAACGCGCAACGTGGCACCGGGCAGGGCGCGCCGGAGCAGAAGCCGTCGCGGGCCGATGCCGAGCATGCGCGCCATCGTCGCCGACGTCCGTCGCAGTTCGCCGCTCAATGCATCGGCGAGCCGGGCGGCCAACGCCACTCCCGCCGGAACGGCGAGTATCGCCGCGAGCACCACCGGGTGTACCGGACTGCCGCGGCCGACGGACACCGCAACCGCGGACATCGCGACGATCACCATCGGCAGCACCCGATCGGCTGCGGCGACAAGGACCCCGATAATGGGCAGCCGACGCGCGGCCAACGCCACAACGGTCGCGATCAGCGCGGCGATCACGGCCGACGTGAGGAGCAGGGTCAGGGTGTGGGTAGCCGCCGGTCCGATGCCGACGGCCGGCCGGGACGCCTGCGCGGTCCCTGGGTCCGGGGAGAGCGCACCGGCCACGACGATCGCGAGCAACGACCCGACGGCCGGCACCGCGACCGTCGTCGGCAGGCGACGAAAGTAGGAGCTCATCGGGCCGACGCTACCGAGCCGGGCGGGCCGGGACCGAGCGTCGACCGCGTTGCGGGCACCGCCGAATCCAACGCTTGACATCTCCTGGAACAGGATTCAGCAACGAACGACCGCCGGTCACGCACCCCCGACTTCGATGCCCCCGCAACACCGCGTGCTGCGCGGTCCCGGCGGTCGTTCGTTGCTTGGAATAAGTTCACCAGCAGACCGTTCGCCGACCAAGAGTTCGTCCCGAAATGCCGTCAAATCAGCAGGTAGAGGACATTTTGTAAATTCCGGACCGGACCGGGAACCGTCGGAAATGACCATTGTCACCGGCGTCGGGTGCGCGCGCCGTCAGGGTGCATCACTACGCTGGCCTGGTGGCAGGTAAGGGAGTGGGTCGTCGGGAGGCGGCGTTCGGTGAGGCACTTGCCCGGCTGTTCGTCCGTGCCGGTAATCCGACGTTGCGTGCGGCGTCGTCGGGATGCTCGGCGGCGGGGATATCGATTTCGCCGCAGCGCATCAGTGACTGGCGCAACGGCAGGCACCTGCCGCGCGAATTCTCGACCGTCGAACCGTTGCTGGTGTGGCTGACCACCCGCGCCCTCCGCGCCGGCGAGACCGGCGTGTTGTCGATTCCCGACTGGAAGCAACTGTGGACGCCCGCCGACGACGCCGACGATGCGGCGTCGGTGAAGACGTCGCCGGATCTGCGGCCGTTCGCGGGCCTGTCCTCGCTGACCGAGGCCGACGCCGAGGTGTACTTCGGCCGTGACGACCTCATCGCCGAACTCGCCGCGACGATCCGGACGGCGGCCGCCGACGACGAGGGGCCGCGCGTGGTCGTCGTCGCCGGGGTGTCCGGCTCGGGCAAGTCGTCGTTGCTCGGTGCGGGCCTGGCCCGGGCCGAGGGTATTCCGTCGCCGAGTACGGCGACCATCGACGACGACGGTATGCGGATCACCGCCCGGGACGGCGCGGCCTCCGTTCTCTACGCCACCACCCCGAACGAGACCGAGACCGACCCTGACTCCGACGACGCGAAGGCGACGGACCCGAGCCCCGGACCCACCGGCGGCGTACTCGACAACATCCTCGTCATCGACCAGTTCGAGAGTGTGTTCACGAGACCCGACGAGGACGTCCGCGGCATCGTCGGAGCCTTGGAGCGGTACGCCACCGACACCGGCGTCGTCGTCATCGGTGTGCGTGCTGATTTCTTCGGTAACTGCGTCGAGTTCCCGACGCTGGCCCGCGCCTGGCAGCGGTACTGCGTGATCGTCACCGAGATGTCCGACGCGCGGCTGCGGATGGCGATCACCGCCCCCGTGAAGCTGGCCGGCGGGCGTATCGAGTCGGGCCTGGCCGATGTCCTCATCAATGACCTGCACGCCGCGGCCGATGCCGGTGACCGGGCGGGCCGGCTGCCGCTGCTCGCGCATGTACTCGCGGTGACCTGGTCGCGGCGCACCGGCAACCGGATGACGATCTCCGGGTACCGGGCGGCGGGCGGTATAGCCCGGGCCGTCGCCGACACCGCCGAGGACGCGTGGTCGTCGATCGGTCCGGAGGATCGGGACCTGGCCCGGACCTTACTGATGGCGCTGGTGCATGTGCGGGCCGACGGCGCCGCGCTGCGTGCCCCCCTCGATCTGGCGACGGTCGGGACCCGGTTCGGCGAGGACGTCTCCGAGATCGTCGACATCTTCGCCCAGGCGCGGCTGGTCACGGTGTCCGACGAGGTCATCATGCTGATCCACGACGTCGTGCTGACGGCGTGGCCTCGGCTACGCGGCTGGATCATTGCCGGCAAAGACTCGCTGGTGTGGCATCAGCAGCTTGACGTCGACACCGATGCCTGGGTGGACGCCGACCGGCACAAGTCGTTTCTGTACACCGGTGCGCGGCTGGAACTTTCTCTCCTGCAGCGCGACGAGGTGAACAAGAACTACCGGAATCTGCTGTCGGCGGACAACGACCGGTTCCTCGACGACGCCATCGCCGCCCGCGCACACACCAGGCGGCTGCGGTCGATCGGTATCGGCGTGGTGGCACTGCTGGCCGTGGTGTCGATGATCACGGCGGGAATCTCGTTTCGGCAGGCCGCAGCTCTGGAGAAGGAACGCAATGCCGCCGAACACACGGCGATGATGTCCAACATACTGAGCCTGCAATCGGCCAATCCCTCAGTGGCGGCACGGATGTTGTTGTCCGGCCACAAGCGCTACCCCGGCGACGGTGCCATCGTCGAACGGATACTCGGGGCGGTGTCGAGTCCGCTGGCCACGTCGGTGTCCGGGCACACCGCGGCGGTCTACGATCTGGCCTACTCACGTTCGGGGAAGCTGGTGGCGTCGGCGGGCGGAGACCGGACGGTACGTGTGTGGGAGACGGGCCAAGGCTCCGGGGATCCCCTGAAATCTGTTGCGACGCTGGAGGGTTTCGGCAACTTCGTCACCGCGGTGACGTTCCACCCGACAGCGCCGCTACTGGCGGCGGCCAGCGGTGACGGGCTGGTGCGGGTGTGGAACATCGCCGATGTGGGTGCGCCCCAACTGGTGTCCACGCTGAAGCCGGGTAACGGCTCGACGGTGTACATGGCCCGGTTCTCGCCCAAGGGCGACCAGTTGGCGACATCGTCGGACGACGGGACGATCGCGCTGTTCCGGGTCGTCGGGTCGCGCGTGGACGGTCGACCGGCGAATGTGCTTCGCGCACATTCGGGTCCGGTGCGCACGTTGTCGTACCGCGGCGACGGGCGGCTACTGGCCAGCGGCGGCGACGACCAGGTGGTGCATCTGTGGAATGTGGCCGACCCGGCGTCCCCGGTCGAGGCGGGCCCGGTGCTGACCGGCTTCCCGTCGATCACCCACTCGGTGGCGTTCAGTCCGAGTGGTCGCGAACTCGCCGTCACCGGCGACAGTTCCAACGCCCAGATCTGGGCTGTCGCGGACCCGACGCGGCCGCTGCCGCTGAGTCCGGCGTTGCCGCACGCACCCGGCGGATCGTGGTCCATCGGCTTCAGCCCCGACGGGCTGCGCGTGATGTCGCCGCGCCTCGACGGCAGCGTGCAGGTGTGGAACACCGTCGACCCGCGCTCGCCGAGCACCCTGTGGTCGATGGAGAACGCACCCGCCGAGGGCACATTGCGCACCTTCGCCGGCTCGGTCAGCCCCGATGGGTCGTCGATGGTGGTCGGCCGCGACGACGGACTGATCGACGTGTGGCGTTTCCCATCGGGGGTGCTCACCGGTCAGGGTGGAGCCATCACCAGCCTCGACAGTTCCGGTGACGGCAAGGTGATCGCCAGCACCGGCACCGACGCGATGTTGTCGGTGTGGACCGCCGCCGGCGCCGACATCGACCTTAAAGGCCGGGTTGCGGTGCAGCGCAAGGTCAACGACAAACCGCGGCTCAGTGTGAACCGGGACGGGACGAGGGTGGCCACCGCGAACAACAACGGTGGCCTCGTGCAGTTGTGGGACATCGCCGACCCGGACCGTCCGCGGGCGGCCGGTTCGATCACCACGCAGACCAGATACACCTTCGCGGTGGCCTTCTCACCGCGCTCGGATGTGCTCGCAGCCGGGATCAACGACACCGCCGTCCGGCTGTGGAGCGTAAGCAATGCCGGTGCGCCCCAGGCGATTTCCGGGAATCTGGTGGGACCGGGCGACCTGATCCGCAGTATCGCGTTCAACACCGCCGGCACGATGCTCGCCGTGAGCTCCGACGACGCCAACACCTATGTCTACGACCTGACCGCCGTGAAACCCACCCAGCCCACCGAACCTGTTGTGGTGATCAAGGATTCGAACCCGGCCTCGCAGGTCACGTTCACCCGGGACGGCACCATCGTGCTGGCCTCCCGCGACTTGAGCGCCTGGCGTATCGACAAGTCCGCCGGCACCGCCACCGAGCGTGCCCGGCTGCCGGAACTGTACGCGGCGACGCTGTCGATCACCCCGACGCGTGTGGTGGTGGGCACCAGCACGCATCAGTTGCGCACGTTCACACTCGGCGACAAGGGCTGGAAGCCGGCGGTCGCGGTCGTGCCGCTCATGCCGCAGGCCGACCCGGTGCCCGCCTGGCAGCTCGCGCCGTCGGCGACCACAGACGAGGCGATCCTCACCTCCGGCGACAGCTCCGGTTCGCTGTACCGGCAGGTCGTCGACGTCAAGGTGGCCAAGCGGTGGATCTGCGCCACCACCCCGCCGCTGACCAAGGCGCAGGCAGCCGCTCTGCTGCCGCACGACGCGGACACCGACACATGCTGAGGGTCTGTTTGTGGCGCCGATCAGAGGTTAGTCTCGGCTCGTGACCACCAGTCTCAACGCCGCCCGCCGCCGCGCCGACCTGGCCGCCCTCGCCGACCGGGATTCGCCGCTGGACATGCTCGTGATCGGTGGCGGTGTCACCGGCGCCGCGGTCGCGCTCGACGCCGCCGCGCGAGGTCTGCGGGTGGCGCTGGTGGAGGCCAACGATCTGGCGTTCGGTACGTCGCGATGGAGCAACAAGATCCTGCACAGCGGTCTGAGCTACCTGACGAGCGGGCATCTTCCGATGATCATGGAATGCGCCAGGGAACGGCGCATCCTGATGACGACGGTGGCCCCGCACCTGACGTCGCCGCTGCGGCACATCTATCCGCTGTACGGACCGGAGGAGCGGGCGCTGCGGGTACGTCTCGGTGTCTCGCTGGGAAAGATGCTACGCAAGGCGTCGGGTACGCCCGCCGAGCTGATACCGCCGCCCGCGCGGATCGGCGCCCTCGACACCATCCGGTTGTTGCCGCAGGTGCGCCGGGAGGGGTTGCGTAGCTCATGGAGCACGGTCGACGGCCAACTCGTCGACGACGCCCGGTTCGTGGTGGCGCTGGCTCGCACGGCGGCGGCGTTCGGGGCGTCGGTATGTACCTCCACGCGTGCCGAGAACGTGACCGATTATGGTGCGCGACTTGTGGATACGCTCACCGGCGAGGGTTTCGACGTGTACGCGCGGACGGTGGTCAACGCGGCCGGGCGCTGGGCCGAGGGGATAGACCACGAGGCGATACTCGCGCAGGGCGGCGGCACCCATTTGGTCATCGATGCCGCCCGGCTCGGCAATCCGACGGCAGGATTATCTGTGCCACTGGGTAATTCGGTTTCCGACCTGGTGTCGATCCTGCCCGCTCAACTGGGCCGGGCGTACATCGGTTTCACCCGCGGCGATTTCCCGGCCGTGGGTTCGGTTGAGTCGCAGAAGAGTTCGTCGGACATCGACGTACTGTTGTCGGCGGTCAACACCGCGCTGAGGGTGCCGTTGACACCGGCAGACATCCTCGGCACTTTTCCCGGCGGCAGCGATCTCGCCGATCCCACACGGCGGCACCGGATCTGGTTGTCGGGCACCATGGTCAGCGTCGTCGGTGGCACCCTCACCACCTACCGGCGCCGGGCCCAGGAGACGGTCGACGCGGCGATCGCGGTCGGCAAACTGACCGCCGCGCCGTGTATCACCGAGACCACCCCACTGATCGGGGCTTCCGGATTCACCCCCACCGCATCGCTGCCCGATTTCGCGGTGGCCCGCTACGGCTCGGAAACCCCCGCCGTCTTCGATCGTGCCAAGGTCGACGACCCGTTCGGCCTCGTCGCCCCCGGCATCGACGTCACCCGCGCCGAGATCGAGTTCGCCGTCCGCCACGAGGGCGCCCTCTGCGTCGACGACGTCCTCGACCGCCGCACCCGCATCGGCCTGGTCGCCGCCGACGCCGACAAGGCCAGACGCACCGTCACCGACATCGTCACCGAAACCCTCGCCGATCTGTCCACATAGTGGCAGCGGGCCACGGTCGAACACCGGATGATCAGGCAAAATGGTTCGCAACGATTCGTGGATCGGATAGACACGCCCTAGTCGGTTGCGTTGAAGCGGCGCAACAGTATGTTGTTCAGTAGCCCATGGTGCGGAGGTTGACCGCGAGTAGGTCGAGGTCCTCGCGGCGGACGTCGAGGTGTCCGGAGACGCGCAGGACCGATTGTTCGGTGGCCAGGGGGGCACGCCAGGAGTCGGCGGCGGTGACGAGAATACCTGTGGCCCTGAGCTTGTCGGCGGCGGCGCGAACGTCGGCGGATTGCCACCCGGGGGGAGGGGCGAGGGTGACCAGGGCCGAGGGTTCGTCGACGGCTTCGAGGATCTCCCAGCTGCCGATGCCGTTGAGGCGTTCGCGGGTGACGCGGCCGACCGTGGCCAGTTCGCGGAACACCCGTTGCTGACCGATGGCGAGCAGTTCGCGGACCGCGTTGTGCAGGCCGACCCGGCCGGCGATGAAGGCGTCGGAATCGGGTATCTCGACCTCGCGCAGGGAGTCGCGGCGCACGGCGATGAACCCGATGCCGCGGGGTCCGGTGAGCCATTTGCGGCTGGTGCCGTAGACGATGTCGGCGCCGGTGACGGTGGGGACGTGGCCGACGGACTGCGACATGTCGATCACCACCGGCACCCCCGCCGCGTGCGCGATCTCGACGATCCGGACCGCCGGCTGCACCGCCCCCGACATCGAACCGATGTGGCACAGGTGGATGAACGCGGGCTGCTCGAACTGCAGCATGTTCTCCAGCGCGTCGGTGTCGACGTGGCCGAAGACGTCACCGTCGGGCAGGGGGCGCACCGCATAGCCCCGGCGTTCGAACTCATCGAGGTTGGGGCCGAACTCGTTGCGGGCCACCCACACCGTCGAGGCCACCGGCAGTGACCAGTGCGTCAGCAGGGCCCGCAGGCAGGCGCGGGCGCTCTCCCGGAAGGTGAGTTCGTCGGGGGTGTGCCCGATCAGCGACGACAGGCCCCGCAGGTCGCGACGCATCTGCTCGGCGCAGGCCGCGGCCGCGACGTAGGAACCCGCCCGCGATTCCCGCCACAGATGGTCGGTGATGGCGTTGATCGTGGCGTCCGAGGATCGTCCGGCGGCGGCCGAGTCGAGATGGATGATGTCGGGTTCGACGCGTGCGCGGTGCCACTGCTCCCCGAGTTCGCTCACGTACATGGGCCTAAACCTACTTCAGCCGATGGTGGTGATCGCCGGGGCGTCAGCGGCGCAACAGTATCCGGAAGCCAATTAAGTTCAGTGAATTTGGAACCAAAAGGGGTTCGGCTGCGTCCAATCCTCATGGACTCGTATATCGACTACATCTTCGGGCCCGGCGACGGCAGCACCACCACGTGGACGAGCCGCGCCGACCTCGATCTCAGCGGCGACGGGGTGGCCGACGCGGTGCGGCTCGACTTCGACGGCGACGGCCGCCGCGACGACGCGATGTGGGACACCGACGGCGACGGCGTCGCCGACCTGGCCGCCATCGACATCGGCCTACCCGACACCGACTCTCCCGACACGGGATCGCACGAACGCTACTACTCCGACTCGGGCAAGGGCGTGTGGGACGTTCGGGAGACCGACCCGTCTGCGGCCAGGGACCGATCCCATGCTGACACCAAGCCCGAAAACACCAAGCCGCAAGACGCCGGGTCAGCGGATACGAAGCCGGGGAGCGTCAGAACCGACATCGAACTGCGCGCCACCCGCGGCGGTGGCGGGCGGCTCTACCTCGACTCCGACGGGGACGGAGTCTTCGATCAGGTGCTGATCGATTCCGACGGTGACGGTCGCGCAGACACCATGCGCCACCGCGGAGAGCAAGGATTCGACAGGTGAGGGCGGTTACCCGCCGGTGGCAGACAGTTGCGACCGGATCGGGGGCGTGGCCGCGGGGTGCAGCACCCGGACGGCGACGATACCCAGCAGGTACAGCACAGAACCGATGACCGGCAGCACCGCGGTGTGACCGTCGTCGGGAACAGTCATCGCGGCGACGGTGATGGCGCAGACGTAGGCCACGTTGAAGGTGGCGTCCTGGACGGAGAACACCTGACCGCGCACCCAGTCGCGGACGTCGCACTGCATCGCGACATCGCCGCATAATTTGACGGTCTGCCCGACCAGCCCCAGCAGGAAGGCCGCGACATAGATGACCGGCAGCGAGTAGGTGAGGACGCTCAGTTCGACGACCGCGCCGGCACTGAGCGCCGTCACCAGGGTGGCGCGTCTGCCGAGATGCTGTACCGACAGCGGGGTGGTGATCGCGGCGAGCAGGGCTCCGAGGGCCGTGGCCCCGCCGACTGCGGCGATCACCTCGAGGCCGTCGCCCTTGCTGACGTGTCTGCCGAAGATGATCAGGACGAGTGTGTTCATCCCGAACACCAGCCGGTGCGCGCCGATCGCCGACAGCGCCGCAGCCACCGACGGCGTGTGCAGCACCTCGCGCAGGCCGTGCCACAGGCCCACCAGCACGGCGTGGGTCACCGAACTTCCGGGATCGTCGGCGTGGTCGGGGCCCAGTTGACGCGGATGGAAACCGCGGGCGATCGCCGCCGCCAGCAGGGCGAGCACGACCGCCCCGAGTTCGGTGAGGGCACTGCCGGTGTTGTCCGAACCGAAAACGGCGCGCAGACCGGCGGCGATACCGGCGCCGACCGCGAGCATTCCCGCACCCAGCGTCACGAACATGGCGTTGACGGCCACGATCACCTCGCGTGGCGCCACGTGGGGAAGTCCCGCCGACATCCCGGACGACACGAATCGGCTGGCGCCGGTGACTGCGAGGGCGGAGATCAGCACGACGGTGTCGGAGGATCCGGACGCGATGGCGATGGACACCAGACCGATGAGCAGTGCCCGCAGCGTGTTGGCGACCATCAGCACCACGCGGCGGTCCCAGTGGTCGATGAGCGCACCTGCGAACGGGCCGATCACCGAATACGGCAGCAGCAGCACGGCGAGCCCGCCGGCGATCGCCAGCGGGTCGGCGTGACGTTCGGGGTTGAACAGGATGGCCCCGAAAAGCCCCGCCTGGAACACTCCGTCGGTGAGCTGGCCGGCCAGGCGCACCGCGAGCAGACGACGCAGACCGGGCAGGCGCATCGCACGCAGAAATACCCGGGCCGCGCCGTGTTTTTCGGCGCTTACCGAACCAGAGACCACTGACTCAGAGTACCGACCCGAGCTCGGTATCGCGTGCGATGATGGTCGGGTGACAGGCGGTGACGATGCGCAAGATCCGACTCCCGACTCCTCGCCCGACGCCGGGTCGGGTGCCAGGCAGTTGCCGCCGCGGGTACGGCCGGGATCGTTGCTGATCGCGTCCACGGATCTGATCGAGCCCACGTTCCGCCGTTCGGTGGTCTACATGATGGAGCACAACGGCGCGGGCAGTCTCGGCGTCGTCATCAATCAGATGAGTCAGGCGGCGGTGCACAATCTGCTGCCGCGGTGGACCGATCTGGCCGCGTCGCCGCGCGCGCTGTTCGTCGGTGGCCCGGTCAAACGCGACGCCGCGCTTTGTCTGGGCATCCTCAAACCCGGTATGTCCGACGACGAGAAGCTCGGTGCGCGGCCGGTCGACGGGCGGGTCGTGCTCATCGACCTCGATGCCGATCCCGAACTGCTCGCCGACCGGCTCGAAGGGGTGCGTATTTTCGCCGGGTACGCGGGCTGGGGTCCCGGTCAGCTCGACGGCGAACTCGCCGACGGAAGTTGGCTGGTCGCGTCGGCACTGCCGGGTGACATCCTCGCCCCGCCGGTCGCCGACCTGTGGTTCTCGGTACTGCGCCGTCAGCCGTGGCCGGTACCGCTGCTGGCCACCCACCCCATCGACGTCCTGCGCAACTGACCTGGGTTGGGAACCGCATCTCACCGGACCCTTCGGGACGCTGTCGGCTCGCAAGCTCGCGCGACAGCCCTCAGGGATCAAGATGGTGGCCCCGTCTTGGTCGCTGATGCCGGTGTCGAAGGGTGCGTGGTGTCACTCTCTTGCTTGCTGATGCCGGTGTTGGAGGGTGTGTGGTGTCACTCTCTTGCTTGCTGATGCCGGTGTCGAAGGGTGCGTGGTGTCACCCTCTTGATCCCTGAGGCCGAAGCGACGAAGGAGCGAGGGTCGCGAAGGGTCCGGTGAGACGACCGCATGACCGCACCGCCTCGAAACGAACGAAAGCGGACCTACTGCCGCTGGGCGGCCGCGGAATCCGTCTCGCACATTCCCTGCAACGCGCACGACCCACAGCTCGACTGGCCGCAATCATCGGCGGGTGATCCGGCTTTGTCGTCACTGCAGGCAGACGCGGCACCGTGGTCGTCGCCCCCGGAGCAGCAGTCACAGCCGCCGGACTCGTCGGGCAACGCCTGCGCGGCCCGGATACCGAGCCCGCTCACCACGCCGACGGTGACGACGGCTACGGCGAGCGCGGCGAGCGCGAACAGGATCGACCAGCCGCCGTCGACGCCGAGGGTGAGAACGCCGCCCATCACGAGGATGACGGCCGCGCCGATGAAGCCGGGCCCGGCGACCCGGTTGGCCAGCACGAACGCGGCCTCGGATTTCCCGGTCTCGGGGGATCGAACACCGAACCACCGGTTTCCGGGGAGTTTGCCGGTGACACCGAGAACTCCGACGGTGCCCCACACCGCGGCACACACGAACGCCAGAACGGCTGCGACGATCGACAGGACACTCACGGTCAGCCATTCTACGACTTTGCGTCGTTGCCGAGCCAGTCGCCACCGGCGACGACGGACGCGATTGAGGATTGCGACGGCCCACGATTTACGCTGGTCGGGTGACTTCTGCAGACCCGTCGTCCCCCGTTGCCGACCAGACCGTTCCCGAGCACCGCTATACCGCGGAGCTTGCCGGCCGGATCGAGACGCACTGGCAGCGGGAGTGGCAGGACCGGCACGCTTTCGAGGCCCCCAACCCGGTGGGCCCGCTCGCAGGTGACCTGACCCCGTTCGGTGGCGCGTCGGCCGACGCCCCCGACAAGCTGTTCGTGCAGGACATGTTCCCGTACCCGTCGGGTGCAGGCCTGCACGTCGGGCATCCGCTGGGCTTCATCAGCTCGGACGTGTTCGCCCGCTATCAGCGGATGATCGGCCGCAACGTGCTGCACACGATGGGCTTCGACTCGTTCGGCCTGCCCGCCGAGCAGTACGCGGTGCAGACCGGTACGCATCCGCGCACCACCACCGAGGCCAACATCGAGCGGTATCTGGGGCAGATCCGCCGCCTGGGTCTGGGCCACGACGAGCGCCGTCGCGTCGCCACCACCGACGTCGACTTCTACCGGTGGACGCAGTGGATCTTCCTGCAGATCTACAACGCCTGGTACGACGAATCCGCTGCGAAGGCGCGCCGCATCGACGAGTTGGTTGTCGAGTTCGAGAACGGCACCCGCGAGGTTCCCGGCGGCGGCAACTGGGCCGACCTGCCCGCGCAGCAGCGCGCCGACATCATCGACGACCACCGCCTGGTGTACCTGAGCGATTCGCTGGTCAACTGGTGCCCCGGCCTGGGCACGGTGCTGGCCAACGAGGAGGTCACCGCCGACGGCCGCAGCGACCGCGGCAACTTCCCGGTGTTCCGTAAGCAGTTGCGGCAGTGGATGATGCGCATCACCGCCTACTCGGACCGACTGCTCGACGACCTGGATCTGCTGGACTGGCCGGACAAGGTCAAGACAATGCAGCGCAACTGGATCGGCCGTTCGCGCGGTGCGCGGGTCACCTTCCCGGCCCCGGGTGTCGACGTCGGTATCGAGGTTTTCACCACCCGCCCCGACACCCTGTTCGGCGCCACCTACATGGTGCTCTCACCCGAACATCCGCTGGTGGCGACGCTGACCGCTGACACCTACCCCGCCGACGCCGACGCCCGCTGGACCGGTGGCGCGGTGACCCCGGCCGACGCGATCAAGGCGTACCGGGCGTCGATCGCGGCCAAATCGGACCTGGAACGGCAGGAGAACAAGGAGAAGACCGGCGTCTTCACCGGCTCGTACGCCACCAATCCTGTTGATGGTCAGCAGATTCCGGTGTTCATCGCCGACTACGTCCTGATGGGTTACGGCACCGGCGCCATCATGGCGGTCCCCGCCCACGACACCCGCGACTACGAGTTCGCCACCGCGTTCGGCCTGCCGATCATCGAGGTCATCGGCTCCGAGCAGGGCGTCGAATCCGAGGCGTTCACCGGCGACGGCCCGCTGATCAACTCCGGCTTCCTCGACGGCCTGCGCGTCGACGAGGCCAAGGCGAAGGTCGTGGAGAAGCTGGAGGCCGACGGAGTCGCCACCGGCACAGTGCAATACAAGCTGCGCGACTGGCTGTTCGCGCGTCAGCGGTATTGGGGCGAGCCGTTCCCCATCGTCTACGACGATGCCGGGCGCGCCCACGCACTGCCCGAATCGATGCTGCCGGTGGAACTTCCGGAGGTCGAGGATTACGCACCGGTCTCGTTCGATCCCGATGACGCCGACTCGGAGCCGTCGCCGCCGCTGGCGAAGGCAGGCGAATGGGTTGAGGTGGAACTGGATCTGGGCGACGGCCCACGAAAGTACCGCCGCGACACCAACGTGATGCCGCAGTGGGCGGGCAGCTCCTGGTACCAACTGCGCTACATTGACCCCACCAACGAAGAAGCGTTGTGCGCCAAGGAGAACGAGGCGTACTGGATGGGTCCGCGGCCCGCCCTGCATGGCGACAACGATCCGGGCGGTCTGGACCTGTACATCGGCGGCGTCGAGCACGCGGTGCTGCATCTGCTGTATTCGCGGTTCTGGCACAAGGTGCTGTTCGACCTGGGCTACGTCACCAGCGCCGAGCCGTACCGGAAGCTGTTCAACCAGGGCATGATTCAGGCCTTCGCCTACACCGACTCCCGCGGCGTCTACGTGCCGGCCGAGGAGGTCACCGAGTCCGGCGGTAAGTTCTTCTACAACGGTGAGCAGGTCAACCAGGAATACGGAAAGATGGGCAAGTCGCTCAAGAATTCCGTTGCCCCCGACGACATCTGCCGCGACTACGGCGCCGACACCCTGCGCGTGTACGAGATGTTCATGGGCCCGCTCGATCAGTCCCGGCCGTGGGCCACCAAGGACGTCATCGGCTCCCAGCGTTTCCTGCAGCGGGTGTGGCGTCTGGTCGTCGACGAGGAGTCCGGCGCGGTCCGCGTCTCCGACGCCGAGCCCTCGCAGGACACCGTCAAGCTGCTGCACAAGACGATCGCCGGTGTGCGCGAAGACTTCTCGGAGCTGCGAGACAACACCGCCGTCGCCAAGCTGATGGAACTCACGGGCCACCTCACCAAGTTCTACGCCGACGGAGCCCCGCGCAGCGTCGTCGAACAACTGGTGACGATGCTCGCCCCGCTGGCCCCGCACATCGCCGAAGAACTGTGGCACCGCCTCGGCCACGACGGCCTGCTGGTGCGCGGCCCGTTCCCCGAAGCCGACCCGGCCCTGCTCGTCGAGGACACCATCGAGATCCCGGTCCAGGTGAAAGGCAAGGTGCGCAGCCGCATTCAGGTCCCCGCCGACGCCGACGAAACCACCCTCCGCGAAGCCGCCCTGGCCGACGACAAGATCGCCGCCCTCCTCGACGGCGAACCCCGCAAGGTCATCATCGTCCCCGGCCGCCTGGTCAACATCGTCCCGTAGATGCGGGCTCTGGTTTTGGGCCCTGCCCGACATCAACCTCGCTGAACACAGGTAAGACCGGGCTCGGTGCGCGATGATGACCGGCATGGAGAATTGTGTGTTCTGTGGCATCGTCAGCGGGCATGTGCCCGGCACCAAGGTGGCCGAGGACGATCTGACGCTGACGTTCATGGATATCAACCCCGCCGCCGACGGCCACATGCTGGTGATCCCCAAGTTCCACTCCGAGGATCTGCTGGAGATCGACGCCGAGGACCTCACCGCGGTCACCCTGTCCGCGCAGCGCGTCGCGAAGGCCGCGATGTCCGAACTCGGCGCCGACGGGGTCAATCTGCTCAACTGCTGCAAGGCCCCCGCCTGGCAGACGGTGTTCCACTTTCACCTGCACGTCATCCCACGCTACGCCGACAAGACCAAGGACCGCCTCACCCTCCCCTGGCGCCCCGGAATCGGCGAACGCCCCGCTGTCCTCGCCGAACTAGGCGCCCGCCTACGCTCAGGCCTGAACTGACCCGACAAAAACCGCCCTCATGCGGGGGACCGATGCAGATATGGAGTAAGTCCCCGCACGAGGGAGGTTCTTGTTCGCGGCTACTTGGGTGGCAGAGTGCCGGCGTGGTCCCAGCCCAGCCGGACCCACTTTCCGAGCCCCTTTCCGGCCAGGCCGGCCTTGTCGACGTGGACCCAACCCTTGATCTCCCGGCCCGACATCACCATCGGTTCCACGTGGTCACAGCCGAGGATCTCCTCGGTCTGCTCCCGTGGAACCCGCACCATGATGTGCCCTTCGCGGTTGGCGGCAACTGCCATGTTGCCGTTGCGCAGAAAGGCGAGACCGCCGAACATCGCCTTCTCGCTGACGCCGGTCTCCCCGGTCAGCACGTCGCGGATGCGGTCGGCGAGATCCTCGTCGTAGGCCATGCCCAACGCTAGCGCCGGATAAGTACGCCAGAAGGGTTGGCAAGTAACTTACTCAGCAGTAAGATGACGGCCATGTCGATCAACCTTGAGCTCCCCACGAAGCTGGCTGCGGCCGTGGAGCAGTCCCACGCGGTGGGCGAGCACATCTTCCGGCCCGTGTCCCGTAAGTACGACAAGGCCGAGCACGAAAACCCCACCGAGCTCGATGACCTGGGCAAACTCATCAAGGAATCCAAGAAGAAGCGCGCCGAGACCGCCGGCAAGCCCGACGAGGGGCCGTCCAAGAACGGCGTCAACATGATCTCGGTGCTCAACACGCTCGAGACCAGCTGGGGCGACGTCGGCCTGACCCTGTCGATCCCTTACAACGGTCTGGGCAACGCCGCGATCGCCGCCGTCGCCGACAAGGAGCAGCTCGAGCGCTTCGCCGACGTGTGGGCGTCGATGGCCATCACCGAACCCAGCTTCGGCTCGGACTCGGCGGCCGTCTCCACCACCGCCGTCCTCGACGGCGACGACTACGTCATCAACGGCGAGAAGATCTTCGTGACCGCCGGTTCGCGCGCCGACCACGTCGTCGTATGGGCCACGCTCGACCGCAGCGTCGGCCGCGCCGCCATCAAGAGCTTCGTCGTGCCGATGGACACCGAGGGCGTCACCGTCGCCCGCCTTGAGCACAAGCTCGGCATCAAGGCGTCGGACACCGCGGTGCTGCGGTTCGAGAACGCCCGCGTCCCCAAGGAGAACCTGCTCGGCTCGCCGGAGATCGACACCAAGAAGGGTTTCGGCGGGGTCATGCAGACCTTCGACAACACCCGCCCGGTGGTCGCCGCGATGGCCGTCGGCCTCGGCCGCGCCGCTCTCGAAGAGCTCCGCAGCATCCTCGAAGCGGCTGGTCACACCATCGACTACGACAAGCCCGCAGCTGCCCAGCATGCCGCGGTCAGTGAGTTCATCCGCCTCGAATCCGATTGGGAGGCTTCGTGGTTGCTGACCATCCGCGCCGCGTGGATGGCCGATAACAAGCAGCCCAACTCCACCGAGGCGTCGATGTCCAAGGCCAAGGCCGGCCGCTCGGTCAACGATCTCACCAACAAAGCGGTGGAACTCGCTGCGACGGCGGGCTTCTCGGAGACCAGCCTGCTGGAGAAGTGGGCCCGCGACGCCAAGATCCTCGACATCTTCGAGGGCACCCAGCAGAT
>NZ_CALLZT010000050.1:0-36320 GCF_937858515.1 uncultured Gordonia sp.
CGATCAGACTCAGGCTTCACCCAACCAGCACGCGGCACACCACCAGACTACACCCTCAACGACCTTAACTGAACGGTATTGGCCCTAGACACCGGCCTCTACAGATCACCAGCGACACCCCTGACCGCCACCCGGTGGTTGTCAGGGGTGTCGCTCTATTTCGGCGTGACACGTCCCCGATGTAGTCACTACTACATCCAACATCAATAGGGTAGTGTTCACTACATGTCGTTCGCCTCCCTGGTCTCCGAGCACCTCGCCGGGCTTTCCCCGGCGGAAGCACGCGTGGCGATGTTCATGGCCGACCACCCGCACAGCGTCGGACATCTGTCCGCGGCCCGCCTCGCCGAAGCGGCCGACGCGAGCGATGCCACCGTGATCCGCACCGTACGTAAACTCGGCTTCGACGGTCTGGCCGCACTCCGCGAGGCGCTCGCCGCCGAACTCTCGCTCTCCGGCCGCCTGGAGGCCTCCCTGGGCAACGGGCGGCAGGTGGGCACGATGCGGCTGATCGGCGAACGCGCCGACGCCGTACGCGCCCTCCCCGGGCGGATCGTCGAGGACTCCCTGCTCAAGGCAGTCGACATCGCGAGCAAGGCCAAACGCGTCTGCGTCGTCGGTTTCGGTCCGGGCGGCTTCCTCGCCGGTTACGCCGCCCACCAATTCCGGCGGGCAGGGATTCCGGCCACGGCGATGACCGCCACCGGTCAGGGTTTCGCCGACGAGCTGAGCCGGCTCACCGAGGGCGACGCGGTGGTGGCGATGGCCTATGACCGCACGCGCGAGGTCGATGTCCTGCTCGACCAGGCAGTCACATTCGCCATCCCCGTGATCCAGTTGACCGAGGACGCCCTGACAGCGGACCCCCGGGCCACGGTCGTACTGGGGGCCGGCCGCGGTGAACCGACGCACTCACCCACCCACGCGACGACGATCATCGTTCTCGAGTCGCTCGTGCTGGCTGTCGCGGCCCGGCACGCCAAACGCGCCGACCGCGCGACCAAACTGCTCTCCGACCTCCGTGGACGCCTTACCGGTAGTCAGAATCCCGGATCCATCGCCGATGTCGACACACCGACTACTGGGCGGTGAATGGCAAAGATCATCACCTTTCGACATTCATCGCGGCAACACCACCGCTGATTGTTTCCGGATCGACGCGACGATTGCGTCGACCATTTTGTCCATCATTTCCGGATTTCAGTATGGTCGGGACCGACCGCCCTGCGATTGCTCCGGTCGCCAGGATTCTCGTCGGCAATTCCCGAGAATCTCCGGCAGAGTACATCAGCGCGAGCGCCGGTCTGCGATGGCATCCTGGGCGACCTGCGCCAGGAACTGCGCGCCGGCACCGATGATGTCATCGTTGAATTCGTAGGCCGCATTGTGCACCGGCCCGCGATCCTCCGTGATCGGCCCATTGCCGATGAACGCGTACGCCCCCGGGATTCGTTCTAGGAAGAACGAAAAATCTTCCGCAGCAAGGATTCCTGATGTGTTGGGATCGACCTTGTCAGGCCCTGCGACACCCGTGGCCACGCGTGCGGCGCGCGCGGCACACTCCGGATCGTTCACCGTGCACGGATAGCGGCGCTCGTAGGTCAGATCGATGCTCACCCCGTGCGCAGCGGCCACCGAATCGCACATCTGGCCGACGATACCCTCGATCCGGTCACGGGCTTCGGCGCTCAGACACCGGGCGGTACCACGCAGGACGGCCTTGGGCGGCAGCACGTTGTTGGTGTCTCCCGCAAGGAACTGTGTGATCGAAACAACCGCCGGCACAAAGGGATCCAGCCGGCGCGACACGATCGTCTGCAGCTGGCCGACCAGACTCGATCCCGCCACGATCACATCTCCCGTGTGGTGCGGCGCCATCGCGTGCGCGCCGTCGGCGGTGATGGTGATCTCCAGGTGATCGAACGAGGCGAGCTGAGTGCCCGGGCGGACCGCGAAGTGCCCGGCGGGAATGCCGGGTATGTTGTGCAGTCCGTAGATCTCCTCAATTCCGAAGCGGTCGATCACGCCGTCGTCGAGCATGGCGACGGCGCCGGCCGCACCCTCCTCCGCCGGCTGGAACACCAGGACCACCGATCCGGCCAATTCCTCTGTACTGCTCAGGATTTCAGCCGCACCCAGCAGCATCGCCACATGGCCGTCGTGGCCACACGCGTGCATGATGCCGGGATTGGCCGACGCGTGCGCCCGGCCGGAGATCTCGTGGATCGGCAGCGCGTCCATGTCGGCGCGCAGCCCCACCACCGGCCCGCGGGACCGATCTCCGACGATCCCGACGACGCCGGTTCCGCCAAAGCCGGTGTGTACGTCGATTCCGAGTTCACGAAGATAGTCCGCGACCAGTCCGGCCGTCCTGACCTCTTGAAAGGCAAGTTCGGGATGGGCATGGATATCGCGCCGAACGACCGTCAGACGTTCCAGGGTTTGAGAATTCAACAAGGCCATACCAAACACTCTCACAAATCTCCGAATAAGTGGGGATTAAGGGTTAGGCAACGCTAATTCCGGGTGTACGATGTGCTCCATGAGTCTTCGCCGCAACCGGATCTCTGTGTTCACGGCAGCGTTGCTGTGCGCGGTGACCACGGGCATCGTCCATTCCCCCGTCGCCTCGGCCACGCCGGGATCGCCCGTAACCGGAGCGGGCTGGTCATTTCGCGTCTCATCGGTACCGGCGGGCGTCAACAGCGGCGGCGAGCTCGCCTTCGACGCCACCCGCCGCGCCCTGTTCATCACCGACAACGACTTCGTGATGAGCACCAAGGGCGGTACCGACGTCTCGTTCGATCCCCACGTGGTCCGGCCCAAGGTCACCGTGTTCAGCATCGACAAACGCCGCCCGGTACGCTCGATCGACTTCACGCCCCAGCCGTGGGGCATGATGCCCGTCGGCAACGCCCCGATCATCCCCACCCCGCAGGTACCCGACGGCATCTCGCTCGACACCAAACGGGGTCAGTTGGTGGTCAGCAACTCACATGCCAACGGCATCACGGTCGTCGGCATGAAGGCCACCACCACCAGCGCAGCGAACCTCATCGCCGTGCCCAACACGCACCCGATGGGCAGCGTCGTCGACACCGCGGCGGGCCGGGCGTACGTGGCACTCAACAACGCGGCCCGTGTGGCCGTCGTCAGCACCGTCACCGGGCGCAAGATCTCCGAGATCGGGGGCATCAAGTGGCCGTCGTTCGTCGACCTCGACGCCAAGCGGCACCGTCTGTACGTGGGCAATGCCGACTACCTGACCAAGAAGACCAACTACCTCACCGTGGTTGACACCCGCACCGACAAGATCGTCAAGCGCATCGCGACACCGTCGAACACGCGACCCAAGGTCGACCCGGCCACCGGCCGCGTGTTCGCCGCGAGCTTCGACACCGGCAAGATCGTCGTGATCGACCCGGATTCGCTGACCATCATCAAGACCGTGCAGACGCATTCCTCACCCAACAAGCTGGCGATCGACGCGCAACGCCGGCTCGTCTACACCGCCGACCTCCAGAAGCGGACCATCACCGTTCTCGACGCGGACACCGCGAAGGTCGTCGCCACCGTGCCCACCAACGCCCCCGTGCACACCATCGCGGTCGACCCGAGAACCGGTGCGGTGTACGGCACCCAGCACCAGTCGGGCCGGCTGACGATCCTGTCGGTCGCCCGAGCCCACTGACTCTGCGACCCTGTTCGCCCCCGGTGACAACGAAAGCCACTGATTCTCCATGACGACTGGTTCACGATGACGTCCGCACCCGCCGCCTCGCCCGGCTCCCAACAACTCACCCCCGCCCAGACCGCGCTGTGGTTCGGGCAGCAGCAGGTCCCAGATTCGGCGGTCTACCAATGCGCGGAGCGTATCGACATCCGCGGGGATCTCGACGTCGGCGCATTCGGTGAGGTGCTCACGCGGTGCCTCGCGGCCGTACCGTCACTCAACGCGGAGTATTCGTCCGGACCGGACGGACCGAGGCAACGACCCCGTGCGCGTGCGCACCGGCTGCAATTCCTCGACGTCAGCGCCACCACGGACCCCGCCAAGCAGTGCGATCACGAGATCGCCGAGTTCATGTCGGATACGCACTCGTCTTCGGAAGCGATCGCCGGCGACCGGCTCAGCGCTCAGCTCCTCATCGAGGTGTCCACCTCGCATCACGTCTGGGTGCAGCGGATCCACCACCTGTGTGTGGACGGCTATTCCTTCGCGACCCTGCTGCGCTGGGTGGCCGCCTCCTATGCCGCCACGATCACCGGCGCCCCCCTGCCCGATGCACCGTTCGCCGCGCCCACCGCGCAGACGGCTCCCGCCCACGACGGTGGCAGCGACTTCTGGCGCGACTACTGCGCGGGCGAGTCACGTCCGCAGAGCCTCGTCGAGGCACCGCCGACCGTGGCCGTCGACCATGCCCGCAGGGTGTCCCGGCGGCTGCCTGCCCGGACCCGGCCCGGCACGCACGGCTGGGCCGAAGCGGTCATCGGAGCCGTCGCCGTGTATACAGCGGCGCTGTCGGCCGGTACCGAGGCCGTCATCGGCATGCCGTGGGCCAATCGGCGACTGGGGGCGCCGCCCACCATCGAACCCGCGGTCAACATCCTTCCGCTGCGGATCGCCGTCCGGCCCACCGAGACGGTAGGCGCACTTCTCGACGCAGTGAGCGCCGAAGTCCGTTCCGTCCGGCCGCATTCGGCCTACCGGGCCGAACGCCTTCGGCGCGACCTCGATGCCGTCGGCACCGACGCGGTGATCTACGGGCCGGTGGTGAACGTCAAGTTCTTCACGCCCGTTCTGGCGTTCGGCGCGGCCACCGGCACCATAACCAACATCAGCATGGGACCGGTCGACGACATCACCTTCACGGCGTCACCGCAGCAGGACGGTGGTCTGGTTCTGGAGGTCGAGACCAATCCGCATCGCTACGGCGCCGCAGACACCGAACGTCACGCCGATCGGGTCCTCGCCGTAGTCGCCGCGCTGGTGGGCTCCGACGCCGCCACTTCGCTCGGTGCCGTCGCGGTATCCGCACCGACCGATGTCGACGCGCAGATCGAGCGGTTCAACGACACCACCGTCGACTACGACGACGCCACGCTCACCGAACTCCTCGACGCCGCGGCGCGCACCCATCGCGGCCGGACCGCCCTCGAATGGGGTTCACGGACTCTGACCTACACCGAATTCCACACCGCCGCCACCGACCTCGCCGAAACGCTGGCCGCCCTCGGCGCCGGACCGAACAAGGTTGTGGCGCTGCGGATGCCGCGCGCACCGGAGATGGTGGTGGCCATCCACGCCACCATCAAGGCCGGCGCCACCTACCTGCCCATCGATCCGGAGCTGCCCGACGAACGCATCGCCTCGATCCGGGGTGACGCCCGGCCAGTGGCCGAGCTGACCCTCCCGGATCCGGAATCGGATGCATCCGGCGTATCCCGTTGGGAATGGGAGGATCTCGCGCTCACGGTCGCCTCCTACGGCCACACCGGCAGTACGGAACTGCAAGCGCCCGCACCCGCCGATTCGTCGTACATGATCTTCACCTCCGGCTCCACCGGCCTGCCCAAGGGCACCATCATCGAGCACCGCAGCATCGTCAACCGGCTGCGCTGGATGGATGCGGTGTTCTCGATGACTCCCGACGATCGCGTGCTGCAGAAGACGCCGTACTCGTTCGACGTGTCGGTATGGGAGTTCTTCTGGCCGTTGCTCACCGGCGCCCGCCTCGTGGTGGCGCCGGCCGGCGCCGAACGCGACAGCGCGCACATCGCCCGCGAGATCGTCGACCACGGGGTCACGGTGTGCCATTTCGTGCCGTCGGCGCTGGCCGCGTTCCTCACCGAGCCCGCCGCCCGCGATACCTCGTCGCTGCGGCTGGTGGTGTGTTCCGGCGAGGCCCTGCCGGCCGAGGTCCTGGTGCAGGCCGGGCGGGTCTTTCCCCGCAGCGTCGGCACCGGCGAGAACATTGTCTACAACCTGTACGGACCGACCGAGGCCGCCGTCGACATCACCTGGTGGTACCCCGGCGACGACTGGGACCGGACGTCGGTGCCCATCGGGCTGCCGGTGCACAACAGCGCGGTGTACGTGCTCGACGATGCGCTGCGCCCCCTCCCGCTCGGCTACGTCGGTGAGCTCTATCTGGCTGGTGTGCAGTTGGCCCGCGGCTACCTGTGCCGCAGTCCGCTGACCGCAACCCGGTTCGTGGCCAATCCGTTTCGTCCCGGCGAACGTATGTACGCCACAGGCGATCTCGCGCGCAGGCGCCCGGATGGTGTGATCGAGTACATCGGCCGCGTCGATGACCAGGTCAAGATCCGCGGCCGGCGCATCGAACTCGGCGAGGTGGCCACCGCGCTGTCGGAAGTACCGGGCGTGGCGCATGCGGTGGTGATCGTCCGCGGCCGTGGACCATCGGCGCTGTTGCTCGGCTACCTCGTCGCCGAGCCGGGGGGTGGCGTCGACACCTTCGAGGTGCGCGCACAACTCGCTCATCGGCTGCCGTCCTACATGCTGCCCGACGCCCTTGAGGTGATCGACGCGATCCCGATGACCCGCAACGGCAAACTCGACCGCAAGAGGCTGCCCGAACCGACCTTCGGTACTGGCGAGATCACCAGTCCCGCAACACCACTGGAGATGACGCTGGCCGGGGTGTTCGCGGAGGTCCTCGACCGTGATGCGGTATCGGTGACCGACAGCTTCTTCGATCTCGGCGGCAATTCGCTGTCGGCGACGCGGCTGGCCTCCCGGGTGGGTGAGGTGCTCAATCAGGACGTGTCCGTCTCCGATGTGTTCGCCGCGCCCTCGGTCACCCTGCTCGCGCAGCGGGTCAGCGGGGAGTCGACGGTAGACCCGTTCGGCCGACTGCTGACACTGCGGCCCGCAGGCAACGACGCGCCGATCTTCTGCGTCCATCCGGCGGGCGGGCTCGGCTGGTGCTACTCGGGGTTGCTGTCGGTGCTCGATCGCACCGGCGGTGTGTACGCACTGCAGGCCGACGGTCTCGACGGCGGACCGCTGCCGGGCAGCCTGCGCGAGGTCGCCGAAACCTACCTCGATGCCATGGAATCGGTTGCGCCACAAGGACCTATCCGCCTGTTGGGCTGGTCGGTGGGCGGGGTGATCGCCCACGAGATGGCAGCGCTGGCCCGCGGCCGGGGCCGCGATGTCAGTCTGCTCGCCCTGATGGATGCCTATCCGAGTGAGTTGTGGGCGGCGCAGCCGCCGCCGTCCCCGGAGGAGGTGCGCCGCGCGTTCCTCATCATGGCGGGTATCGACGAGGCGGATCTCGACTCCGACGACGCGCTCCTCGGAGCGTTGCGTGAGGCCAATACGGCGTTCGGCGGGCTGTCCGCGGATCGGGTGCGGGCGATCGCGAAGGTCGTCGCGCATTTCGCCGAACTCATGCGCACACACACCACATCGACATTCGACGGTGATGCAATCCTGTTCCGCGCCACCGAGAATGCCCAGGATTTTCTGGACCCCGACGCCTGGCGCGGTCATGTGAGCGGGAAGTTCCGGCAGATCGACTTCGCCACAGCACATCCGGGCATGATCCGGCCCGCCGCACTCGCCCGGATCGCGCAGGCCGTCAACGGTGAAACCGTTGCCTGAACGAGTCACTGCCGACGATTTGCGTGATCGGATCATTGACCCGGCGGGCGCCGACCACACTGAACTGACCGGCCTGATCAGCACGCACGGCACCCCGGTGCTCACCGACGATCCGCTCGACCCGACCCGCCAACGAGTTCTGTTCACGTGGTGGCCGGACCGGTCTCCCGCGCTGAGTGACGGTAAAGAGCTTGCGGGCGTGTATGTCTGGGTCAACCGCCTCACCGACAAGAAGCACGCCGACGCCGGGCTGATGGAACGTGTCCCCGGCACCGATGTGTGGTTCGCCGAGATCTCGGTCCCCCGCGACACCATGGCCGGATACCGCATCTACCCGTTCGCCGCCGACGGTCCCGGCGTGACCGACGGGAAAGTCGAGTACTCGCGCGCGGTAGTCTCCCACGCCCTCGTCGATACTCGAAACCAGCTGGTGCGCAACAGATCACCGTTCGGGTCGGTCGCCCGGTGCGCGGCAGCGCCCGGTTTGGACGACTGGATCGGGCCGCACGAGGCGGTCATCACCGACACCGTCGGCGAGGTACCCGTCGACGGTGGCCCCCCGATCCGGTACCGGCTGAGCGTTCCGGACACCACCGGCCCCACCCCGATCAACCTCCTGATCACCTTCGACGCCGAGAAGTGGTGCGACCGATACCAACTCGCGCACGTGCTGGACGATCTGCATCGCCGCGGCTCGCTCACCGAACGCTACGCCGTGCTCGGCATCTACTCCCCCGCCGGCAGCGGTGACCGGCTGCGCTTCCTCGGCGGCGACCGCACCATGCTCGATGCTCTCGCCGGCACCCTGCTCACCGACGTGCGCAACCATCTGCCGGCGCCACCGCCGCGCACCGTCGTCACCGGTCAAAGCCTCGGCGGTCTGGCTGCTCTCGCTTTCGGCGCCTGGCACCCCGAAGCCGCCGACCGGATCCTCGCGTACTCCCCGTCAGTCTGGTTCCGGCCGGGTCTGCACGCCCGGCCCGCCGACGTCAGCGGCCGACAGGAATGGATTCACGAGCAACTGCGCGATGCCGGGCGGTCGGGTGCCACACTGCCCCGGCTGACCATGGCGGTCGGCGATTTCGAAGAAGAACTCGCACCCAATGTGGCCGAGGCCGCCGGTACCGCGGACAACTGCGGTTTCCCGATCACGTTCCGCACCTATTCCGGCGGTCACGACGACTGCTGGTGGGCGGCAATGCTTCTCGACGATCTCGCGGCCGACACCCGTCGAGATACCCTGCCCGACGACACCGACACAGGATGTTAGCCGATGCGTACCCGAATGATCCGATTCTTCACCCTCATCGCCGCCGCGCTACTCATGCTCGCGACGGTCACCGCCTGCGGCGATGAAGACTCGGGTGCCGGCCCGTCCGGACCGGCACGCGAGTACACCGACGCCCGCGGTGTCACTGTCGACATCCCACAGAACCCCGGCAAGATCGTCACCCTCGCCGAGGGTGCCCTCGATGCGGCACTGGCGCTCGGTGTGATCCCCGTCGGCACCACCAGTGCACGTGGGCAGACCAAAGCCCCGGCCTACCTCGGCGCACAGGCTTCCGAGATCCCCATCGTGGCCACCCCACGCGGCCCGAATCTGCAGCAGATCCTCAAGGCCCGGCCCGATCTGATCCTGGTGGACGACACCACCGCATCGCGCAACTCGCTCGACGAGCTGGCCAAGATCGCGCCGACGCTACTGGTCGCCAAGTACGCCGAAGGGTGGGAGAAGTACTTCAAGGCAGTCGCCGACGTCCTCGGCAAGCCCGGCGAGTACACCAAGGTAACGGGCGAGATCACCACCGAGATCGGCAAGGTCAAGCAGCAGGTGACGACCAAGCAGGTGAACGGCCGTGCCCCTACCGCGAGCATCGTCCGGTGGGCCGCCGACGGCCCGACCATCGTCGGCGGCAACTCGATGTCGAGCTGGGTACTCACGCAGGTCGGCTTCACCCGGCCCGCCGCGCAAGAGAAGATCAACTCGCAGGGCCGTTCCGGCGACAAGGTCAGTCTCGAGAATCTCGACCTGATCGACGCCGACTACCTGTTCTTCGGTGTGCTGGCCGGCAAGGAGAAGGCCGCCGAGGAACTGTCGGCCGCACGTAAACTCCCCGGTTTCGGCACGCTCGGCGCCAACCGTTCGGGCAACGTGTTTCCCGTCGACGGCGTGCCGTGGACCAGCGGTTCCGGTCCGCTCGGCGTCAAGTCCGTACTGGCCGAGGTTGCCGCCGCGGCCGGGTGACATCACATGTCTCGCACCGCGACGGCGATTCGGCGAATCGAACCCCTTACAGCTATCCTGAACCGGTTGTTTGCAATATGAAAGGCCGATAATGTCCGCACGTGTCCGCATCTGTTCCGCTGTCCTCGGCACCGGTATGCTCCTCACCGGCGGATCGGCGCTGACCTCAGCTCCCGCCACCGCCGCCACCAGCTACAAGAACTGTGCCGCCATGAACAAGGACTACCCGCACGGCGTCGGCAAGCCCCGTGCCGTCGACAGGACTACCCGCACCCCGGTCACCGATTTCACCGTCGACGCCGACCTGTACAAGGCGAATACCAAGCGTGATCGCGACCGAGACGGAATCGCCTGCGAGAAGGCCTGATCCCACACGCGCGCCGGGGCTCTGGGCGTTGGAACCCGGGAGTGTGCACATCGCAGCGGCCCCGATCCACCCGCGACACCCGGCCGGGCATCAGGCCCTGCGCGCAGTGACCTGCCAATTGTTCATCGAGTGTCGCGTCCCAGCCGATCGGGTCGAGCACTTGCAGGACGTACTGAACCTCGTCGGATATCGCCCCCGGTGAGCGCCGACTACAGCTGGCTGACCTGCACCGACATTCCCGGATCGGAAGCGACGGTGAGCGGGGACGGCTGCGCCCCGCCGGCGATAACATGCGCACCAAGGGTGGCGATCATGACCCCGTTGTCGGTACATAGCCGCGGTTTGGGTACCCGCAGGGTGATACCTGCTGCGGCGCAACGCTCTTCGGCGAGCGAGCGAATCCGTGAATTGGCCGTGGCCCCGCCGCCGAGCACGAGGGTGTCGACGTCGAGATCGGTACAGGCGCGGATCGCCTTCATCGTCAGTACGTCGGCGACGGCCTCCTGGAACGATGCCGCCACATCGGCGAGCGAAACCTCGACACCGTCTCGGGCAGACTTTTCAACATAGCGCGCCACCGCGGTCTTCAGTCCGCTGAAGGAGAAGTCGTATCGGGCATCCCGAGGTCCGGTCATCCCGCGCGGGAACGCGATCGCCTTCGGATCTCCGTGCACCGCAAGATGATCGAGCGCGGGTCCGCCCGGGTAGCCGAGGTCGAGCAACCGGGCCACCTTGTCGAACGCCTCTCCGGCCGCATCGTCGACAGTGGTGCCGAGTTCGGCGATGGGCCGGGCCAGATCGGTCACATGCAGCAGATGGGTATGGCCGCCGGAGACCAGCAATGCCACGCACTCGGGCATCGGACCATGTTCGAGGGTGTCGACCGCGACGTGCCCGCCGAGATGGTTCATGGCATACAGCGGCACGTCCCAGGCGAGCGAATACGCCTTGGCCGCTGCGACTCCCACCAGGAGCGCACCTGCCAGGCCGGGGCCGATGGTGACGGCGATGGCATCGGGACGATCGATCCCGGAGGCCTCGCGGGCTCGCCGCATCGTCGGCACGATGGCCTCCAGGTGGGCGCGGGAGGCGATTTCGGGTACGACTCCGCCGAACCGGGCATGCTGATCGACGCTGGAGGCGACCTCGTCGGCGAGCAACTCGGCGGCGCCGTCGGCCCACCGGACGATACCGACTCCTGTTTCATCGCAGGAACTTTCGATTCCCAGGACGATCATCGTGGGTCCTCCTCAGGCCGCAGGGTCTCGGTCCGGGCCCGCCGGATCATGGTGTACGCATCGGCACCGGACGGCTGATAGTAGCCGCGGCGGATGCCCGCGGTGGTGAAGCCGTTTCGCTCGTACAGACTGATCGCGGTGTCGTTGTCGGTGCGCACTTCCAGGAACACGGGCGCATCCGCGTCGTCGGCGACGGTCAGCATCGCCCGCAGCAGTGCCAGCCCATAGCCTCGTCCGCGTCGTTCGGGATCGACTGCGATGGTGTGGATCTCGCTTTCGTAGGCGCCCGGGCCGCCGAGCATCGAGATTCCCGCGTAGCCCATCGCCTCACCGCCCGGTGTGTCTCTGGCGGCGAAGTAGGTGTTGTAGGGGGCCTTCATCTCGGTACGGAACGCCGACTGCGGCCATGGTGAATCCCCGGCGAACATCGCCATCTCAAGCTCGGCGCACCGCGGCACGTCGGCGAGGGTCAGCTCGTCGATGATCGGCCGATCCTGCGTCACCGGAGCGCAGCCTTGGCCGGACGTTGCCGCTCAACTGCGTCGGGTCGCCGAAGATAGAGCGGCACAATGGGTTCAGGAGACGAGCCGGACAGGACCGCGGCAGCGGCCGCAGTGGCGAGACCGAAAACGGTTGGAACGGAAGGAGCCTCGGCGTTGACGACAAGTCCGACTGCCTCGATATGTACCGGCGAGCCGGCAGCGACGTCCACTCCGGTAACAGCGGCGGTCACCGACGCCGGGGCGGCGACCTCTGGGCCTGCCGTCCTGTTTCCGGATTCGTATCGCGCCCAATAGACTTCGCGCCTACGGGCATCGCTGATAACCGCAACCGTGGTGACGTCCGGCCGATCATGGCACACCTGCGCGGCTAGTGCGTCGAGCGAGCACACTCCGTAGGCGGGCAGCCCGAGCGCGTCGGCGAAGGCAGCGGCTGTGGCCATCCCGACCCGCAGACCGGTGAAGGGGCCGGGACCGCAACCGACCACGACGGCCGCGAGATCGCCTCGGCCGACACCGGATTCGTCGAGAACCTCCCCCATCTGGGTGGTCAGCAGCTCCGCGTGCCTGCGATGATCGGAGATCGACCGCTGCGCAAGCACATTCACCCCCGACGCGGTAATGGTCGCGACCCCGGTCACGACGGAATCGGTGGCCGTGTCGATGACGAGAACATTCTTGCCGGCAACGTCAGTCATGGTAAACCCATCCCCATTGCGCATGGCGCACTTCGGAATCCGGATCGCGGCGCAACCGGACCAGCAGGTGCCGGTCCGCCAGGACCTCGGCCACCCCCTCACCCCATTCGACGACCACCACGTCGTCGGTCAGGTCGGTGTCGAGGTCGAGGGCGTCGAGTTCATCCAGACCACCGAGCCGGTACGCGTCCACGTGCACCATCCCCGGCCTCCCCGGGCCACCCGACCGGTGTTCGCGGGCGATGATGAATGTCGGCGACGACACGCGCCCGAGCACACCCAGCCCGGCACCGATCCCGCGCGCGAGCGCCGTCTTACCCGCGCCCAGCGGACCGTCGAGAATCACCACATCACCGGCGGCAAGACCCGAGGACAGTTCGCGCCCAAGGGATTCTGTGTCGGCGACATCGGGCAGATCCCTGCTGTGCCATTGGGTGGCGGGCGCGGTCACTTCTGGCCTCGCAGCCAGCGGCGCCGCCGGGGCGGCGGCAACGCCACCCGGCGCCGCTCGACGAGGTCGACGATCGCCTCGGTGACCAGTTCGGGACGTTCCATCTGCACCATATGCCCGGCGTCCTGCGCCACCACCAACCGCGACTCGGATCCGAGGTCGGCGTACATGCGCACCGAATTGGGCAGCGGGGTGAGCTGATCGGCGCTGCCGCCCACCACCACACTCGGCACCTGCGCGAGAACGGGGAACGCGGTCGACTCGTCGTGGTCCTCAAGCGCGTACAGGAAGTTCACGAGCGTCTCCAGCGGCGTGTTCTGGATGATCTTCTCCACCGCCCGGCCCGCGGCGCGACTGTGGAAACCGGGACCGAAACTGGCCGCGACCAGTACCGGTTCCAATGACGATCGGGTGATGCCGCGGCCCGCCTGCACCAGCCGGGGCGCACGGCGCACCGACGCACGGAACGCGTCGACCACCGGGTTGCGCAGCCCCTGGCCGAGGCCGGCTTCGGTGATACCTCGTGGCGCGGTGGCCACGAGCGCCACCCCGGACACGATGCCGTCGGGTCCGAACAGGTACGAGTGCCGGCGCGCGAGCGCCATGAGCGACATACCGCCCATCGAATGTCCCACCAGCACAACGGTTCCCGTGGTGCTCGACTTCGGTGGCCAGCGTCTGCGGGTGATCGTGCCGGGCGTGATGGTGCGAATCACCGCGGCCGTGTCGTCGGCGAGCTGGGCGATCGTGCATGTCTCGGCCGGAGCGCGGTCACTTTTGCCGTGCCCACGGTGGTCGAAGAACACCATCCGGATCCGCCTGCCGGCCCAGCGTTCGGCCAACTGGAATCGCTGGAAATGCCAGCTCGCCATGCGCAGCGTGAACCCGTGTACGAACAGCACCGTCACTTCGGGTTCGGCGTCGACGTCGCTGTCCCACAGGTCGACGGTCCGCACCGCCAGCGCCAGCCCGTCGTCGGTGACCACCGACGACGCCTGATCGTCGTAGATCGCCTTGAAGTCCTCGTCGGCGTACGGGTCCGGGCCGGTGGCCTTTTCCCGGCGGGTCACCCGCCTGGCCCCCCCCCCCGCCCCCTGTTTGCCCAGGGTCCCCAGGTGCGGCACACCCGCGAGCAGCACGGACCGTTCCTTGGGCTCCGAGGTTTGCGCAGCCTTCGCGGTTCGCGCCGCCTTCGCGGTTTTCGCGGCCTTGGACACTCTCTCGATGGGACCCATCACGCCTCCCCGCCGACGTAGCGGCGTACGGTCCGGCCACGGATGGCCGACAGTATCTCGTAGTCGATGGTGTCGGTGGCGTCGGCCCAATCCGCTGCGGTCGACCCGCCGGCGTGGCCGCGTCCGAACAGTTCGGCCAGATCGCCTTCGGCGACTCCACCGCCGTCGGGCCCGAGATCGATGACGAACTGATCCATACAGACTCGGCCCACTGCCGGGAACCGTCGGCCGTTCACCAGCACCTCGAACCTGCCGGACAGGGTGCGCGGCACGCCGTCGGCGTAACCGGCCGGTACCACCGCGACGACGGTGTCCTGCGGGGCCACCCAGGTGTGCGAATACGACACCCCCTGCCCCCGCGCGACCCGCTTGACCAGCGAGATCTCGCCGGTCAGCGTCATCACCGGGATCAGGCCGAAGTCGCCACGACCGGGCAGCGGAGTCCGCCCGTACAGCGCAATTCCCGGGCGCACCAGGTCGCGCGACAGATCGGGCCGCACCAGCGCGGCCGGCGAGTTGGCCAGGTGCATGATCTGCGGCGGCGCGCCGAGCCGGGCCAGGTCTGCTGCGGCGGCATCGAGACTGTCGGCCTGCTGTGAGTTGAGCGGATGGTCGGGTTCGTCGCCGCGGACCAGATGCGTCATGATCGCCCGCAGCATGATCGATTCCTCGGCGTGTGCCTTGGCCAGGGCAACCGCCATCGAATCCCATTCGTCGACGGCCACGCCACTGCGGTTGAGGCCGGTGTCCACTTTGACGGTGGCCGTGGCGGTGATCCCGGCTTCACGCGCGGCGTCCACGACGGCGGCGAGCTGCCGGGGCGAGGACACCGCGATGTCGATATCGGCGGCGACCGCCGCGGCGAAGTCGGTGCTCGGGGTGTGCAGCCACGAGGTGATGTGGGCGTCGATCCCCGCCTGCCGCAGTGCCAGCGCCTCGGTGACGTGCGCCACGCCCAGTTCCTCGGCACCTGCCGCGAGTGCCGCGCGCGCCACCGGGACGGCTCCGTGGCCGTACGCATCCGCCTTCACAACGGCGATCACACCGGTGCCCGAGGTCTCCCGCAGCACCCCGATGTTATGCGCGAGAGCATCGAGGTCGATGGTGGCGGTGAGGGCAGCGGCGCTCGGATTGGCAGTCATCGCCGACCAGTATCCCAGACGCCCCGGCCACCGATGGTGGATGTGGCGGCGCATTCGAGTAGTCGCGCCGATCCCACAGCGCACCGGCCTGCGTGACCGGTGATACATGCGGTCCAAACCTGGTGGTCGGCCATGTGTGCTGTCAGGGCGTGTGTGCTGTCAGGGCGTGTGTGCTGTCAGGCGCCGCGGAGTTCGCCGATCACCGGGTGGACGGCCGCCAACAGCGCCGACGCGCCGACCGGAGCGCCACCGCTTGCCTGCCGCGCCGCCAGCGCATGAACGCGTGCGGCGCAGGCGCCCGCGACCACCGGTTCCAGGCCCGCCGCCAGCAACGATCCCGCGATGCCCGTGAGCACATCACCCGCGCCTGCCGTGGCCGCCCACGACGATCCCGCATCGTTGCCGTACACCAGTCCTTCGGGGGTGGCGACGAGGGTGATCCGGCCCTTGAGCAGCACCGTCGCGCCCAGTTCGGTGGCCAGCGCACGCACCGCGGCCGGCCGGTCGTCGCCCACCGCCGACCCCGACAGCCGGGCGAACTCGCCGGCGTGGGGGGTCAGCAGTGTCGGGGCTTGCCGATCGCGCACGAGGTCGAGATTCTCCGCCAGCACCGTGAGCCCGTCGGCGTCCACGAGCACCGGCAGGTCGGTGGCCAGGACGGTACGCAGGATCTCCAGCGCTTCGTCACCGGTACCCATCCCGGGCCCGACCGCCCACGCCTGCACTTTTCCGGCATCGGCCAGGTCGTTCACGGCGACGACTTCCGGATAGTGCGAGATCACCTGATCGGCCGCCGAACCCACATACCGGGTCATCCCGGACGTCGCCGACACCGCGGCACCCGAGGCGAGGATCGCCGCCCCCGGATAACGCGCCGATCCGGCGACAATGCCGATAACGCCCTGCGTGTACTTGTCGTCGGCCGGTCCCGGCACCGGCCACAGGGCGGCCACCTCGGCGTCGGTGAGGCGGAACAGTCCGTCCGGAGCGGATTCGGTCGGCGGCAGGCCGATGTCGACCAGGTCGATCCGGCCGCATCGCGGCGCTGCCAGCAGATGCGCATTGCGGTAGGCACCGAAGGTGACGGTGATCGTCGCCCGCACCGAGGGCTCGTTGACCACGCCGGTATCGGCGTCGACACCGGACGGCAGATCGACGGCGACGATCGGTGCGGTGACCTGCGCGAACACGTCGGCGGCCGCGGGCCGCAGCGGACCGGTACCGCCGATACCGAGTACGCCGTCGATCACCAGATCCAGCGATTCGGGCAACGTGTCGACCACGCGGCCACCGGCGCCGAGCAACGCGGCCAGCCCGCCTTCGTGGGCCCTGCCCGGCACGAGGAGTACGGCCGAGCAACGAACTCCGCGGCGGGCCAGGATCGCGCCGGCGTACAGTGCGTCGCCGCCGTTGTTGCCGGCGCCGATCACCAATCCGACGGCTCGGCCGTAGCAGCCGCCGGTGCGCTTGAGCTCACCGATCACGGCCTGCGCAACCCCGGTCGAGGCCCGCCGCATCAGGGTGCCGTTTACCAGCAGGTCGCCGGTGGCGTGTTCGGCGACCCGGACCGCGTCGGCCGTCAGATACTGGACCGGCATCGTCGCCTCCCGGAATCTATTGTGCGCGTGCGCTATTGGGTGCGATCACTACTCGACGGTGACGGACTTGGCGAGGTTGCGTGGCTTGTCCACGTCGTAGCCACGGGCCTGGGCGACGGTCGCGGCGAACACCTGCAACGGCACCGTCGACACCAGCGGCTGCAACAGCGTCGGCACCGCCGGGATCGCGATGAAGTGGTCGGCGACGGCGCGTGCGGCGGTGTCGTTCTCCTCCGAGATGACGATCGTGGTGGCTCCGCGGGCCTGGATCTCGCGGATGTTGCTGACCATCTTCGAATGCAGCACGGCGCGTCCCGAGTGTTGCGGCATCACGATGATCACCGGTAGGTCCTGCTCGATGAGTGCGATCGGGCCGTGCTTGAGCTCACCGGCCGCGAAGCCCTCGGCGTGCATGTAGGCGAGTTCTTTGAGCTTGAGCGCACCTTCGAGCGCCACCGGATAGCCGACGTGCCTGCCGATGAACAGCACGGTGGTGTGGTGGGCGAGCGATCGGGCCAGCTCACGCACCGGATCCATGGTGGCCAGCACCTCGGTCACCGACGCGGGCATCGCCTCGAGTTCGCGGAACTCGCGGGCCACCTCGTCTGAGTACTTGGTACCGCGGGCCTGGGCGAGCGCCAGACCCACCAGGTAGGCGGCGGCGATCTGCGCGAGGAAACACTTCGTCGACGCCACGCCGATCTCGGGTCCGGCGTGCGTGTACAGCACGGCGTCGGACTCGCGTGGAATCTGTGCACCGTTGGTGTTGCAGATCGCCAGCACGCGCGCCTTCTGGTCCTTGGCGTGCCGGACCGCTTCGAGGGTGTCGGCGGTTTCACCGGACTGAGAGATCGCCACCACCAGCGTCGAGCGGTCCAGAACCGGGTCGCGGTAACGGAATTCGCTGGCCAGCTCCACCTCGACGGGCAGCCGCGTCCAGTGCTCGATCGCGTACTTGGCGAGCATTCCCGCGTTGTAGGCGGTGCCGCAGGCCACCACGAACACCTTGTCGACGTCGCGCAGTTCGTCGTCGGTGAGACGCTGCTCGTCGAGAATGATGCGCCCGTTCTCGAAGTGTCCGAGCAGGGTGTCGGCGATCGCGGCGGGCTGCTCGGCGATCTCCTTGAGCATGAAGAAGTCGTAGCCGCCCTTTTCGGCGGCATTCAGGTCCCAGTCGATGTGGAACGGTTTGCCCTCACGCGGCTCGCCGTTGAAATCGGTGATCGTATACGTGTCGGCAGTGATCACCACCACCTCGTCGTGACCGAGTTCGACCGCATCGCGGGTGTGCTCGATGAATGCGGTGACGTCGGAACCGACGAACATCTCACCGTCACCGACGCCCACCACGAGCGGCGTGGACCGGCGTGCGGCGACGATCGTGCCGGGATGGTCGGAGTGGGTGAAGACCAGGGTGAACGCGCCTTCGAGGCGGCGCAGGGTGGCGTACGCGCTGGCGACGAAGTCTCCGGCGGACTCCCCCGAGGCGTATTCGCGCTCGATCAGGTGCACCGCGGTCTCGGTGTCGGTGTCGGAGGAGAATTCGATCCCCGAGTTCTCCAGTTCGTCCCGCAGCGGCGCGTAGTTCTCGATGATGCCGTTGTGGACGACGGCGATCTTCTTGTCGGTGCTGACGTGCGGGTGCGCGTTGCGGTCGGTGGGCTGGCCGTGGGTGGCCCAGCGGGTATGCCCCATGCCGGTGGTTCCGGTCAGCGCATCACGGCCGACGGCCGCGATCTGCTTGTCCAGATTCTCCAGGCGGCCGGCCTTCTTCTCGATCGTGGTGTGCCCATGGCCGTCGACGATCGCGACGCCCGCCGAGTCGTAGCCCCGGTACTCCATGCGGCGCAAAGCCTCGACCACGATATCCAGCGCGTCGCGCTGCCCCACATATCCGACGATTCCACACATAGCTCATCAGACTACCTGCGCAGCCGCCCGAAGCCGGGTACGCGCCGCGTGCTCACGCCGGTGTGGCGGCGTCCTTTTTCTTCTTCGGCGGCTTGGCACCCAGCAGTTGCGAAATCGGGTCCAGCAGTTCCGGCGTGTCGTCGAGATCGACCGTGCTGAACCCGCCGAGCGCCACCTCCGGATCGGAGAACGCCTGGTACTCGACGTCTCCGGTAAGCGAATGCAGCAGATAGCCGGTCAGCAGCGCTCGCACCTGCGAATGCACCTTGCGGTCAGCGCCGTTGATCCCGACGAGCCGTCCCGGACCGAACTTCTCCACCAGATCCGCCGACGCGCCGCCGGGCAGGGTGCGCAACACCACACCCCCGCCGTACGCCTGCGCCAGCGGCAACGGATTGGCCTGCACCCCGTCGAGTACGGACCCACCGATCACCAGCCCCTGCGCGGTCACGGACTCCGCCGCCGGCAGCAACGCCGAGGTCGTCGGGGCCGGGAACACCGCCGCCACCGACTTGACCGCCCGCGGTGCCTGACCGTGCAACGTCAGCGTCGAGGCCGCCAGCACCGCCGCCGACGCCCCCAACCCGTCACCGGCATACCCGACCTGCTCGGGGTCGACCTTCACCGCCCCGAACCCCAGCGGCACATACGAGACCACATCCAGCGCCGACCGTAACGACGCCGCCAGCGCCGTATCCGAGGCCAGCACCCCCCGCTCGGCATCCGGGGCGGCCACGACGATCCCCCACGACGCCAGGTGGTACAGCAGATCCCGATACCGACCGCTGTCGGCGAGCCACGAATGCCCGAACGCGATCGCCGGCCACTTGTCGCTCTGCCGCTTGCGCGCCGGCAGCCACGTCTGCGACGACGGCGCGAACACCTGCCCCGGCATACCGATGATGCCCAGGTCCCCACGCAACACCCGATACGGTCCCCGGATCGCCAGCCGCCCCATCAGTTCCTTGGGCGACTCCGACGGCGTCTTCGCTTTACCAAACACAGCTGCCAGCCTAGCCTCAGTAGCCGCCGTTCAGGCGCCGACTACGCGGTGGGTCTGCGCCAAATCTCGGCCCCGATCCACCACACAAAGCCCCCCGTCGACGCAGACCGTGCGTATTCGCGGATCAGGCGCGCACGGACGGGTAAGTCCCCTGGAGTGGTGGGATGGGTTCAGACGGCGATGAGGCGGACGGCCGGATCAACCGAGCGCAGATCATCGGGATCTGAGGTGACCACGGTGTGCCCGCGTTCGCGAGCATGCAGCGCGACATGGACATCGACGACATCCGCATGCCCGCTGCGACCGCACAGCAATCCAACTGCGCGAGCGGTGGTGTCGTCCAGCGGCACGACCTCTACCACCGGATCGGCAAGCAGGTGCGCTACGCGTGCCTGCCGTGGTCCGCCGCGCCATGCCTGTGCCACGACGCCCGCGGGGACTGCGAGCGGGAGTCCGTTCTCCACCGCCCTACCGAGCAGTGCGCGGACTCGGCTATCTCCTCTCTCGAGTGCCAGTAGCGCGCCCGTATCCAGGGTCAGTCCTGTGACCTTGGTGCGTTGCGTCACTCGAGGCCCAGCATCTTGTCCGCCCACGCCAGATCGTTCGCGCTCACCGGACCCAGTTCACTGTCCAGGTCATCGAGCAACCGCGCGAGACCGTTCTGACGCTCAGCGCGTGCCACGGCCGCGCTGATGAAACCCGACACCGAAGCGGCCCGGCCTTCGTCAACGGCACGCCGAATCGCATCGACTTGTTCGTCGGGCAAACTCACCGCGATCTTTCTGGTCATACCGCGAGCATACCGCGGTGTCGTGTCCGTCATTGCGTCTCAACTACAGACGGCGGGTGTGGGGGCTGGCAGAAGCGACGTCGGCGGGGAGGAGGACTTGGGGACTGCCGTAGTCGGCGAGGTCGGCTTCGCGTTGCAGACGGTCCCGGATAACCGATTCCGCCGCCGTCCACGACGGACGGGCCTGCTCGGTGAGTCTTGTTCGGCGGTCCGTGTAGTCGCGTAGGGCCGCTGTGACCGCCTCTCCTGCGCGGCGACCGATGTCGTCGATGTGATGGGCGACCCTCACTCGTCACCGGCCAGTGCCAGCTGCCCAGAGCGGCTGTCCGATGGTGCGATGGGTGCGCCACCGGCGAGGTCGTCGGTGGCGGTGCCCAGAACGTGGAACATTTCGGCGATGCCGTTGTCAGTGGTGTCGGCGGCGGTGTCGAACAGGGTGACGCGGGCAGAGATGTCGTCTGCAAGCAGCGACGGCGACACGGTTCCGGCGCGGACCGCCTCGGCGGCTCCATCCGCCGGAACACCGCACACCAGTGGTTCACCGGCTCTGTCGACGGCTCGGTACCAGGTGATGAGCAGTTGTTCGATACCCGACGCGGCCGCGACCGTCGCCTCGGCCCAATCGCGCAGCACGATCAGGTCGGCATCCACACGGTCGCCATGCGCGGTGACCATGCTACCCAGCGAATCACCCACCTGGGTCCACGCATTCCGAAGCAATACCGATCTGCCCGGGATCTGGACCGCCAGTGCGGCGAGCGTGTGGTGCGCACCGGCGAGCATGAAAGCGTCTGAGGCAAGGTCGGATACGTTCACTCGGTCGATCTGCCGGTAGCGCTTACGCACCTCGTCTTCATCGGGCACGATTGCGCCGCAATCCCGTCCGACGCGCAGCAGTGTGCAGAACGAATCGAGACTGTCGAGCGAGCGAGTACGCATCGCAGTCAGGGCCGTATTACTCATGGCATCCGCCAGAACAGGGCGATCTGGGCGTCCGCGGTCTCGATCAGTGACAGCCCGCGGTCGAGGTTGTCGGCGACGGTTTCGGCGTCACTTCCGTTGGTGCGCAGGTTCTCCGACATCCTGCGCGCCATCGCCGAGAATCGTTCCCTCAGCAGCCCGCCGTCCGCGCCGTCACCCCAGGAGGCGAACTCGTGCGTCGCCAGATCGGTTGCCACAGCGCCGGATACCGCGGCGAATCCCCGATAGAACGCAATCGTGTCTCGCACGTCACCGATATCGACACGCATCTCCCCGTCGGCCATCGCCGCCCCTCCCCTGGTTGCTAGATGAGTGTAGCCACGAGAGGCGAAACTGGGGAGAGTCTGTTCGGATACTGTGAATGAATCCGCCCGCCACCGGTCGAGGTGCGAGCTTGCGAGCCTCGAAACCTCGTGAGCGGACAATGACCTCTCACGGAATTTCGAGGCTCGTCGCTAACGCTCCTCACACCTCAATCAGCAGGTGGAAGGGCCTATCCCGGAGACTCAGAGTCCGACGCCGAAGCCTGCGAGGGCGTCGATCAGGGCGTGGGGACGGTCGGCGGGTGGGGCGTCGTGGACGAGGGCGAACTCGCAGCCGAGGGCTCGGGCACCGCCGTCGGCTTCCTCGCTGTCACCGACCATCAGGGCGTCGGACGGCTGGGCGCCGAGACTGTCTAGGGCGGCGTGGAACATGCGGGGATCGGGTTTGATGACACCGACTTCGAACGACAACGCGTACGCGCCGACCAGATCGGCGGCGCCTTCGCGCGCGAAGACCTGACGGAGATCGAAGCAGATGTTGCTGACGATGCCGACCGGAATACCCTGTCGGGAAAGGCTTTTCAGAACGGGAATAGTGTCGGGGTAGGCAATCCACGAATCCGGTTCCAGCACACGCTCGTACAGCGCTTCGGCGTGACCGGGCACCGTCAAACCGGATGCCCGCAGAATCGACACATACGCCTGGCGGTGCAGCTTCGGGTCGAGATCCCTGTTACGCCAGGCGTTCCGGTCGTCGTCGGTGATATCGACGGTGAGCCCGACCGGCTGGGTGAGGCGGCGGATCAGCTCCGCCTGGTGGTCGAGATGAAGCGGTTCGCCGGCCTCGTCGTGCAGGCCGGCGAACCACTCATCGCGATGTTCGAACCGGAACAGCGTTCCGGAGAAGTCGAACAGCACCACCTTCGGCATGCTCATGCCCCGGCCGCTGCCACGACGTCGGCGATGCGTTGCGCGGTGTCGAGTGCGGCGTCGGCGGTACCCGCCTCCACCATCACGCGCACCAGTTGTTCGGTTCCCGAGGGCCGCAACAGAACCCGGCCATTTCCGGCGAGCTCGGCCTCGGCGGCGTCGACCGCCGCCTGGACCTCGGGTGCGCAGGCCACCGCGTGTTTGTCGGCGACCCGCACGTTGATCAGTTCCTGCGGAAGGACTTTCATGATGGCTGACAAGTCGGCCAGGCGCCGGCCCGTCACCGCGAGCTGTTCCATCATCAACAGGCCCGTTGCGATACCGTCGCCGGTGGTGCACACCTGCGGGATCACGATGTGCCCGGATTGTTCACCACCCAGCGAATATCCGCCCCTGCGTAGCTCTTCGAGCACATACCGGTCGCCGACACCGACGGTGCGGACCTCGACGCCGGCATCCTTCATCGCGATATGCAGACCCAGGTTGCTCATGACGGTCGTCACCAGCACACCGTCTTTCAGACGACCGGCGGTATTCATCGCATTCGCGAGAATCGCCATGATCATGTCGCCGTCCACCACGGCGCCCGTCGAGTCGACGGCCAGGCACCGGTCGGCGTCACCATCATGGGCCAGGCCCAGATCGGCACCGTATTCGAGGACGGCGGCCTGCAGCTTGTCCAAATGCGTTGAGCCGCAACCATCGTTGATGTTGACGCCATCGGGATCGGAATGAATCGCGATGACCTTGGCACCGGCATCGGCGTACACCTGCGGCCCCAGGGTCGATGCCGCGCCATTGGCACAATCGACGACCACCGTCACACCGTGCAACGAATGCCCGATGATCGAGGCCAAATGTTTGCGGTAGCGGTCGGCGGCGTCGGGGGCGTCGTGCACGCGGCCCACCGCGGCGCCGATGGGACGCACGAACTCGGCATCCATCGCCGCTTCGATCCGGTCCTCGACATCGTCGGCGAGCTTGTGACCGCCGGCGGCGAAGAACTTGATCCCGTTGTCGGGCATCGGATTATGCGACGCCGAGATCATCACGCCGAAATCGGCACCGTAGTCGGCGGTAAGGAATGCGACGGCCGGGGTGGGCAGCACACCCACCCGGACGGCGTCGACACCCGTCGCGGCCAGACCCGCGCAGACGGCGGCCTCCAGCATCTCGCCGGAAGCGCGCGGATCCCGTCCGACGACGGCACGCGGACGACGCGATACATCATCGGATTCTTCCTGGAAAACGACCGCGGCGGCCGAGGCCAGGCGCAACGCGAACTCGGGGGTGAGTTCGTCGTTGGCCAGGCCCCGGACGCCGTCGGTTCCGAAAAGGCGAGCCACGCGTCAGCGCTTGGAGTACTGCGACGCCTTGCGGGCCTTCTTCAGGCCGTACTTCTTGCGCTCCACGGCACGCGGGTCGCGGGTCAGGAAGCCGGCCTTCTTCAGCGCCGGACGATCATCGGGAGTGACCTCGATGAGGGCACGGGCGATCGCCAGACGCAGCGCGCCGGCCTGACCCGAGGGGCCACCACCGACGAGGCGGGCGAACACGTCGAACGACTCAGTGCGCTCGACGGTGACCAGCGGAGCCTTGATGATCTGCTGGTGCACCTTGTTGGGGAAGTAATCCTCCAGGGTGCGGCCGTTCAGCTTGAAGTCACCCGAACCCGGCACCAGACGCACGCGGACCACGGCTTCCTTGCGGCGGCCGACGGTCTGGATAGGACGGTCGATAACGATCGGCGCACGCTCGATGACCTCGGTCTCGACGATCTCGGTGTCGTAGTCGTCAGCGGCGACCTCGGCATCGTAGCCGTCCTCGGCCTGTTCGACGACGTCCTCGATGTTCTCCACAGCGTCGTTGGTCTCGTTGCTCACTGGGCCACCTGCTTGATCTCGAAGGGCACGGGGCGCTGGGCCGCGTGGGGATGGTTCGGGCCGGCGTACACCTTCAGCTTGGAGGCGATGGCGTCGCTGAGCTTGTTCTTGGGGAGCATGCCCTTGACGGCTTTCTCCACGACGCGCTCGGGGTGCGAGGCGAGCAGTTCGGCGGTGGTGCGGACCGTCAGGCCACCCGGATGCCCGGAGTGCCGGTAGTTCTTCTTGGTGTCGGCCTTGCCGTTGGTCAGGGCGACCTTGTCGGCGTTGATGATGATGACGAAGTCACCACCGTCGACGTTGGGGGCGTAGGTCGGCTTGTTCTTGCCGCGCAGCAGATTGGCGGTCTGCACGGCCAGCCGGCCGAGCACCACGTCGGTGGCGTCGATGACATGCCACGCGCGCGTGATGTCACCGGCCTTCGGTGCGTAGGTAGGCACAGTTGGTCCTCAACTCTTCTACTTGTGGATGCTGGTCGAGTACGTGAGCAGAGGAACTCCCGGCGACCAGTGGGGACCCGGGCCTCGACTATCAGCAACCCGCGAAAGAGCTACAGATGCCACGCACCAGCGATCAAGGCTACGCGGGCCCACCGGTCAGGGTCAAAACGCGCACCAACGTGAGTATCGGCACTCGCGGCCGGTCAGCAGCTCGCGACCACCCGTTTCGCAGCTGTGGCCGGATCCAGTGCGTGCAGGATCAGCCCGATGACAGTGTCGTCATATGGCACCCGACCGTGAAAGACATCGGCGGCCGGGCAGTGATCCTGCACCACGACATTGGTCACGTTCGGGCCCGGCGGCAACATCGATTCCGAGAGGGCGACGACGCGGTCGTTCCGGGAGCTGATCGTCACGTAATTCACTCCCGGTCGCGTCAATCCGTTCCGGGCGATCTCCCGCATGTAACCCGAGTTCTTGACGCCATCGGCGGCGGCGGGAACCGTCGCGTTCATCAGTGCCCTCCCGCCCGGAACCTTCGCAAGCCACTCGAGCATCCCGTAGAAGCTCATTCCGCGCATCGGCGAGGCGACCGCGACGAACGTGTGGATATCGGTGTGACCGCCGAGTTCATTGATGAGATAGAACGGCACCATCCCGCCTTCGGAGTACCCGACGACATCCACCTTCTCGGCCCCTGTCCGTGCCTTGACCGTGTCGATGAACCGGCCGATCTCGGCGGCCGACCGGCGAAGGTCACCCATCTGATGAAAGGGGCCGTCGATGCGGGTGCCGTAGTCCAGTCCGAAGACGCAGTATCCGGCCGCCGCGAGCTTCGGAGCGGCCTTTGACCAGGTCGCGTACTTGTTGAGGAAGGCACCGTTGAGCAGCACCACCGGGCGTTCCCGGCCGGAATTGCCGCCGCAACCGGTGTTCATTCCCTGCGGGAGTGCGCCGGGATCAGAGATCGAATACGCCACGGCTCCGGGCCAGTTCTCCTGGATCGGCCCATAGCGGGGTGCCGCCGGGGGTTGTGCGGACCCCGGAGCCTGCACCGACAACCCGACGCAGCCGGCCACCAGCAGCGCTGACAATACGAGGTATCCACGGCTCACCATGCCGGAAATCTAACAGGAGTAGTTTCTTTCCGTGGCCGATTCGCGGCCTGGGATCAACGCGGGCTGATCCGCACCGACGACACCGCCTGCGCACATTCGGCATCGAGCGACTGGCCCTGGTCGCCACCCTGGCAGCCGATACTCACCTGCAGACTGTCGGAAACCAGCACGTACCAGCGGATCGGACTGCCCGATCCGGGTGCCTCACGGTAGCTGATCGCATCCCGGCCGGCGTAGCTCGTCGACGCCGAGAACTCGGTGACCACCGCGTCGCCGCGCTGCCGGATCCGGTTGCGCAGGCTCAGCGCCACCGACTGCTGAGTGGCACCGGCGCGCACCGGACTCAGCACGACCAGCAGCCGCCGCCCGTCGGTCCGGTCGGCGAACACGGTACGACGCGGCCCCGACCGGGTGGCCCCGTCGGGCGGACCGGTCCGCTGCCACTGCCCGGGCACCATCAGCAATACGCGGTCCACCGTCACCGTCTCGACCGAAGGGCCCGCGACCGCGCCACCACGCACCGCGGCCAACGCCCCGGCCAGCGCCACTATCACCATGATCAGGAGTCCCGCCATGACCGGCCATCTCCGATACCACCGGCGTCCCCTGGGTTCCGGACCGTCCGTGGGTGTCCACGCCGGCAGTTGCGGCCGGTCCGGCGCTCCGCGCAGCCCGTAGTCGCGAACCAGGCCGCGATCGGCGACGATCACCCTGCCCACGACCACCGCCGACGTGATCACCTCGACGGCATGCGCGACCGTCTCCGGGTCGTCGCCATCGATGATCACCGCCTCGACGGAATCGTCGATCAGCTCGCAGATGTCGTTCTCGGGCCGGTCCGGTTCGACGATACCGTGCTCGTCGACCTCCCAGCCGTACTCCGTACGGATCACGATCGCCACATCCCAGAACGACGACCGTTCTGGTGTTTCCGGATGCGCCGGGAGATGGGTGGTCTCCACGACCGCGCACCGGCGCAACGCCACGTCGGCATGGGCGGCGGCGACGAGGGCGGAGCGCGCGACCACCCGTACGGGGCACCGCATCGCCGCGGCGGCTTCCTCGATGGCCTTGCGGCGGACATCGCCCCATGCGCTGGGTACCCCGAGCACCAGCGGTATGGGCCCACCGTGACATGCCGCACGGTACTCGGTCAGGTCCCGCAGGAACGCCGACCACATCGCCGAAACAGGCTGCGGCGCACCGTCGACGACGACGGTCGGGGCGTCGGCCGCCGCCAGCAGCCAGCCGATTGTTATGTCACGACCGTCGATGACGGTCCGGCCGTACGCGAGGTCGGCCACGGGATCCGCTGCGAACGGCGTATCAGCGCTGGTCACGACACGTCCCCCGATTCCGGTTCCCCGGGTTCGGACTGCGGTGTTTCCCGTTCGGGCACTTCGGATTCCGAAAACGCGGATATGGACGGTTCAGGTGGACATATCGCCACCTGAACCATCTCGGTGGGACGGTTGCGCGAGACAAGTTCACCGCGACCGGGTACGAGAGTTCGCATCCGGGAGCGGCCGACGATGAACCCTTCCTCCCGGTCGCCGCTCATCAGCAGCACGTCGCACGACAGTTCCCGCAGCCGGGTGATCAACGGGTCGTACAACGCACGCCCCACACCGCCGGATCGTCGCGTCAACACGATCCGCAGACCCACATCGCGGGCATTGGCGGCGACGTCGAGCATCGCCAGCAGCGGGTTGGCGCTGGCCGTGGCGACCATGTCGTAGTCGTCGACGATGACATACACGTCCGGACCCGACCACCAGCTGCGATCACGCAGCTGCTGCGGGGTCACATCCTCAGGCGGCATCCGTGCGGTGAGGTAGGTGGCCAGTTGCGCCATCATCGTCGTCGCGGTCTGCGCGGACGATGCCGAACCGGCCAAGTACTCGTCGTCGACGACACCGAGCAGCGTGCGCCGGTAGTCGATGAGCACGATCTTCACCTGCTCAGGTGTCGCGCCCGCGGTCAGCCCGTCGACGATCGTGCGCAGCAGCGTAGTCTTGCCGTGTTCGATGTCGGCGAATGCCATCAGGTGCGGTTGCACACCGAAATCATGGACGACAGGGGCCAATTCGGATTCACCGATTCCGATCGCCACCTGTCCCGGTCCGAGGGCGATCTGCGCGGCGATCACCACCTCGGCGACCTCCGCCGAGGTGATCGACGTTCCCAGCCTGCGCACCGGCGCAGCACCGCGATCGGGGAAGCGGGCACCGACCTGCTCGACGGACGACGCGACAGCCAGTGCCAGATCCTCTGTTGCCGAAGACATGTCGAGTCTGGGCAGGGCGATCAGCATGTGCAGTTCGCCGGGTGCGACGCCGCGACCGGGCCGGTCCTGCGGAACCAGTGCCGCAGCCCGGCGGCCCAGTTCGGAGTCGATCGGGTCACCGAGGCGAAGTTCGATACGGGTGCCGAGCAGATCCTTGATCGCGGGCCGGACCTCGGCCCAGCGGGTGGCGGTGACGATCACGTGAACTCCGTACGACAATCCCTGGGACACAATCGAAGTGAAGGTCTCCTCCATGGATTCCAGGTCGGCCCGCAGGGCGGCGATCCCGTCGAGGATCAGGAACACGTCGCCGTGCCTGTCGTCGGCGAGATCTTCGTCCGGCAACGTCCGACCCGTCCGTAGCCACTCGGCGCGACGGGACCGGTAGTCGCGCATGGACTCGATCCCGTGCCTGGCAAAACGCGCCTCACGTGCGCGGACCACCCCGGCGACCTCGGCGATGGTGCGGCGCACGCCATCCATATCGCCGCGTCCGCACACGGACCCGACGTGCGGCAGCCCGGCAAGACCGGCGAGGCTGCCGCCGCCGAAGTCCAGACAGTAGAACTGCACCTGCTCCGGCGTGTGCGTGGCCGCGGCGGACAGCACGATGGTGCGCACCGCGGTCGACTTGCCGGACTGTGGTCCGCCCGCGATCGCCACGTTGCCCGAGGCTCCCGCCAGGTCGATGACCAGCGGATCACGCCGCTGGTCGGCGGGTCTGTCGACGATGCCGATCGGCAGCCGCAGCGTCCCCGTAGGCGTACCGCCCACGAGTTGGGCGACCGTGGGTGATTCATCCAGCGGCGGCAGCCAGACCTCGTGGGCGGGTGTTCCGTGCCCTTCGATGCGGCGCAGCAACGTCTCGAGCAGCGATGCGGCTGCGGGACTCGACACCGCAGGTGGCGGCTCGATGGGTTGCGGAACAGTGTCCAGCGGGTCCGGTATCGGTTCCTCGTCCAGCAACGCCTGCGCCATGTCCAGGAGCGACGGTCCCGTCACGCGGCCCATCGCATCGGCTGAGTCCTGTTCTGCTCGTGTCGGTTCCGCCCATACGGGTTCCGAACTGAACGGGACGATCGTCACCGAGTCCGACCCGCCTGAACCGCCCGGGCCTGCCGCACCCGACGTGGGTGGCTCGTAGGTGCCGGACACATAGCAGGCGTTGAACCTGAGGGGTTCGGCCGAATCGCACTTGAGATAGCCCGCACCGGGAACGCTCGGCAGATGGTAGGCGTCGGGCACACCGAGAACCGATCGGGACTCGTTGGCCGAGAACGTCTTCAGACCGATCCGGTACGACAGGTGACTATCGAGGCCGCGGAGCTTTCCCTCCTCGAGTCGCTGCGAAGCGAGCAGCAGATGGATGTGCAGCGATCGGCCCAGCCGGCCGATGGCTACGAACAACTCGGCGAAATCAGGCTTCTGGGAGAGCAATTCGGAGAACTCGTCGACCACGATGAACAACGCGGGCAGCGGCGCGAGGTCGGCACCGGCCAGGCGGGCTCGTTCGTAGTCTCCGACATTCGCGAAATTTCCAGCCGCACGCAGGATCTCCTGGCGGCGGTTCATCTCCCCCGACAGCGCGTCCTTCATCCGGTCCACCATGGCGAGCTCTTGCTCAAGGTTGGTGATGACCGCGGCCACGTGCCGCGCACGATCCATCCCGAGAAAGGTTGCGCCGCCCTTGAAGTCGACCAGAACCAGATTGAGTTCGGTCGGCGAATGCGTTGCGATGAGTGCCAGGACAAGTGTGCGGAGAAACTCGGACTTTCCCGATCCCGTTGCGCCGACGCATAATCCGTGCGGACCCATGCCGCCGTGGGCGCTTTCCTTGATGTCCAGTTCCACCCGGGCGCCCGACGGCGTCCAGCCGACGGGAACACGCAGCCGGTCCCGGCCCGACCTGCGGCGCCACGCCGAGTCCGGGTCGAACGCCGTCGCATCGCGGATATCCAGAAGCGCCGTCAGACCAGGATCTGTTGCCACAGAATCTGATTCGAGAGACACCAGCGATGCGGCGGTGGTCAGCCGGTAGCGGGCCAGCCGGCGCGCGACCGCCTGCGCCTGGGGGATCGACAGCGCATCCATCTCGGCGAACTCCTCGATCCCGGCGTTGCTGCGTGCCGAGAGCCGGCCGCCGGACACCCTCAGATGGAGCCCGCGGCGCACCGCAAGTTCCGTTGGCGTACGCGAGATGTCGATGATGCTCACACCGTCGACACCGGAGTCGTCGGCGATGCGTTCGTCGCCGGTGACGCGGCCGTCGTCGATCACCACCACCAGATGCACCTGACCGGCAACCGGCGGTGCCGACCGGGAGAACCGCGACCGGTCGCGCAGTTCACCGGCCAGGGACTCCTCCAGCGCGGACAGGTCCGAGTAGACCATGCGGCCCGGCCCCAGCACATCGACCCGCGACGGATGTCCTACGTGCGGAAGCCATTTGACCCAGTCCCAGTCCGGCCCGGCAGGATCGGCGGTGACCACCGCGATCCGCAACTGATCCGGCGCATGCGCTACCGCGAGACTGATCAGCATGGCGCGCACCAGACTTCGGGATTCCTCCGGTGATCCACCGATGGCGACGGCCGGAAAGCCGCGCAGCGACACCGCGGTGGGCATGCCGTGCACCACCGAATGGGTGCGGACGAACCGGCGCAATGCCACCATCGACACCGGTTCCAGATCCTCGATGGGTCCCACTTCGGGAGGCATCAGCCGCAGCGCGAGGCGGTGCGCGCCGACACCGACCCGGACATGAGCGAAATCGGCGTCCCCCGAACGTCGTTCCCACATCCGGCGGGTGCCCATGATGTCATGCGCCGCAGCGGGATCCGGGTGGCTCCAGGCCAACGCCCGACGCTGCTCCTGCGCGCTGTCGCGGACCTGACGACGCAGCTGGCCCAGATAGCGAAAATAGTCCTTGCGTTCCTCGTTGAGCTCGGCCGCGCGTTTGCCGCCGTTTCCCGACCGTCCCGCGGCGAACATCCCCACCATCGACATGAGCATCATCATCGGGAACATCAGGAACAGCGGGTTGCTCATCATCTGCCGCCCACCCGTGACGAACATCAGGCCGACCATCCCGACGACCGCAACCACCATCACCACCGGCAACAACCGGGTGAGCAGGTTGCCGGGCACCGCGCGCGGCACTTCCGGCGGCGCCGACAGCGCAAGTTCGCCGCCGGGCATTCGTGGCGCCGGCAACCGGTTACGCCGGACAAAGCCCTCCGTGGTGACAACCATCTGACAGATCCCCCGTTTCCCCCTGCGCCCGCGTGCTGTGCATTCCGGGCTGGCCTACCGGCCTTCGATTGTGCACAATAGGCGCCAATCGGCCATCGTAGCCGTAGCTTCTGGGGGGGAAGGAACTTCGTTGTCCCAAGGTATCCAGCGATCTGCCGGCAGCACCGCGCCGTCCGCAGACCAGGGGTTCATCGGCGAGCCCGACCTGGTGCGCGTCTCGGTGCTGGGTGGTAACACCCAGTTCGACGTAGGCCTGCCCGCAGGTGTGTCCATCGCAGACCTGATTCCGGAACTGTTGGCACACATAAGATCTCGTGTTGACAATTTGCCCCGCGGGGCTACTGCGCGGCGTGCCGACGACGATGAGGCTCCATCGGCGAAGCCACACCTGTGGACGTTGTCGATGATCGGTGGCGAACGTCTTCCGACGCACCTGACGTTGTCCGACGCCGGTGTTCGCGATGGTGAACTTCTGGTACTACAGTCCACAAAATCCGGTTCGGTACCGCCCCTGTTCGATGACGTGATCGACGCCATTGCCCGGCTCGGTGACGAACAATCGGCACACTGGTCGGCGACGGCGGCCCGGTACACCGGATACCTCGCAGCCATCGCCGCGTCGGCGCTCACCGCGCTCGCACTTCTCGTGGCCGACAGTCCCGGAATCGTGTGGCCACTGATCGTGTCGTCCGCCACCTGTGCGGCACTGGTCCTCGCCGGCGCCGTGGTGTACCGGATCCACCACGACGCGGCCACCTCGGTGGCGCTACTGTGCGCCGCGCTGCCGCAGGCGATGGCCACCGGAATGCTGTTCGTGCCCGGCGACATCGGCCGGGCCGATATCTGCCTGGGCAGTGTCGTGGCACTACTGGTAACCGTGGTGTCCTATCGCGTCACAGGCGCAGGCGCACTGTGCCATTCGGCAGCCACTACCGCATGCGTTCTCGGCGCGATCGCCGCCGGCGCCGCCCTGGTGGCCGGATCCTCCCCCGCCGCGACGGGTGCGGCGACCGCCGCCTGCGCGTTGTCGGCGATCGCCCTGGCTCCCCGGTTGACCATCATGCTGGCAAAACTCCCGCTTCCGCCGGTCCCCACAGCCGGCGACGCCGGCGACCTCGTCGACCACGAACCGTCGCCGACGATCGAGGGTATCGGCGCGGTAGGCGCGATGACGCTGCCCGACGCGGGAACTCTCGAACGGCGGGCCGCACTCGCCGGCGACTACCTGACCGGCATTCTCGCCGGCGCCGCGCTGATCGTCGTCGTCGCGACGCTGGTATCGGTGTCGTGGCACTCGCCGGCATCCGCGGGCCCGATTCCCGTCACCGTCGTGCTGGCCGGAGTCATCTGCGCGGTGCTGTGTCTGCGCGGCCGGTCGCACGGAGGTCGGGCACCGGCCGCGATCCTGATCGGTGCCGGCGTACTCACCTGGCTCGGAGTGCTCGTCACGGTGCTGTTCACCGCCGACCTCGCGGCAGGCGGTGTCGTGGCGGCCGGCCTGATGACCATCGTCGCGGCGGCCACCATCGGCGTCGTGGCCCCCAGGCATGAGTTCTCGCCGGTGCAGCGGCGTGCGGCCGAGCTCGGTGAATACGTCCTGGTCGCCACGATCGTGCCCCTGCTGCTGTGGATTCTCGACCTCTATCAGGTAGTACGGAATCTGTGACCGGGACCGTCCGCGGCCTCACCCGACTCGTGCTGGTCGCTCTGTTCGCCGTCGCCGCAACACAATTCACCGCGCCGACGGCGGTGGCCATCGAACCGCCGAGCATCGATCGCCGGGCGCTGCCCACCGCCGCACCGGTGACACCCAACGAGCCGACACAGCGCCGCACCCTGTGCGCCCGCCCGATCACCACCCGGCCGACGACGCCGCCGGCGGCCCAGCAACTGCTGAATCTTCCTGCCGCGTGGAAACTTTCCCGGGGATCGGGCCAGAAGGTCGCCGTCATCGACACCGGAGTCACGCCGCACAAGCGACTGGCCAGGGTGATCGGTGGCGGCGACTACGTCTCGTCGGGCGACGGTCTCGACGACTGCGACGCCCACGGCACGCTCGTCGCGGGCATCATCGCCGCCGAACCCGCAACCGACGACGAATTCTCAGGTGTCGCACCGGAAGCCACGATCATCTCCATCCGGCAGTCCAGCGGGGCATACTCCGCAACCGGTACCCGAGCCTCGTCGCACGACGACGATGCCGCCGTCAGCACCGGCTACGGCACCGTCAGCACTCTCGCACGGGCGGTGGTGCGGGCTGTCGACCTCGGTGCGAGCGTCATCAACATTTCCGAGGTGGCGTGTGTGCGCGCCACCGAGAAGTTCGATGACCGTTCGCTCGGAGCAGCGGTCCGGTATGCGTTCCGGCGGGACGTGGTCGTGGTGGCCGCGGCCGGCAACCTGTCGTCGTCGCCCCAATGCCAGACCCAGAACCCCGGACCGGCGGTCCCCGGCTACGGCTGGGACAACCGTGCCGGATGGAAGTCCGTGCTGACCGTCGCCAGCCCGGCCTGGTTCAGCCCGTACGTGCTCACCGTCGGCGCGGTGAACTCCACCGACGGATCGCCCGCGGAATTCAGTGTCCACGGCCCGTGGGTCGGTGTCGCCGCGCCCGGCACCGACATCGTCAGCCTCACCAACGCCGGCCGCGGCCTGGCTGGAGCATATCGCTCAGATGAAGGATCAATTCCCATCCGGGGCACCAGCTTTGCCGCTCCATACGTCGCCGGGACCGCGGCGCTGGTGCGTTCACGCTTCCCGCGACTGACGGCGGCGCAGGTCATCGAACGCATCATCCGCACCGCACACGGGAGCGGATCGGGGCACGACGTAGCCGTAGGCTACGGCGTCGTCGACCCTGTCGCCGCGCTCACCACGGAGTTGCCCGACGAATCCGACGGCGGTGGCTTGTACACGGGCGGTCCGGCCGAACCGCGGTCGGCGCCGATCGCCGCACCACCGGCAGCACCCACTCCGGATCGGTCGCCACGTAACCGTGCGCTTTGGGGCTCGGGCATCGGCGTCACGATCATCGTCGCGACGTTGCTGCTCGCGCTGCCCAACCGGCGTGTGCGCAGACTCCATCCCGACGAGTACTGAGATATCCCCGCAAACACCGAGATCGCACTGGGCGAAAGGACGAAAGTCGCTGTACCGAACCGCGATCTACCGGCCGGACAGCTCATGTGCGAAGATGTCCCACGCGCCAGCTACACCGAAAACGGTTTCGGTGTCGAGATCGCAAGGGAGTATCGTCGTGTGGGATTCATTTTGGGACTTTCTCTGGTCCACGATCCTGGTCTTTGCATTCATCGCATACCTGATCATCCTGTGGCACATCATCGTTGACCTGTTCCGCGACCGCAACACCTCGGGATTGAAGAAGGCCATCTGGATGGTGTTCCTCATCCTTTTCCCCTACCTCACATCAATCATCTATCTGATCGCACGAGGCAAGGGAATGAACGAGCGGCAGATCGCGGCCGTCAAGGAGGCCAAGTCGGCGAGCGACGACTACATTCGCTCCGTCGCGGGATCGAGCCCGACCCAGCAGATCGCATCAGCCAAGGCATTGCTCGACTCGGGAGCGATCTCCCAGGACGAATTCGAGACGCTCAAGGCCAAGGCCCTCGCGTCCTGATTCGATGACATCGTGTGGTCGGTGATGGTCGGCAACAGCCGGCCGCCACCGACCACACGTGTCTTTGAGCGCTACTTTCGGGCTGTCCGGGCGGGGCGCAGTTCCCGCGGGAGGGCGAAGGTGAGGGTTTCCTCAGCAGTATTGACCGTCGAGACATCGTCGTAGCCGTGTTCGGCGAGCAACTCGACAACCCCGCGTACGAGGACCTCGGGTACCGACGCACCGGAGGTGACACCGACCGTGGAGACCCCGTCGAGCCAGGACGCGTCGATCTCACGTGCGTAGTCGACGAGGTAGGCGGCGTCGGCACCGTTCTGCAGCGCCACCTCCACCAGCCGCACCGAGTTGGAGGAGTTCTTGGAACCCACCACGATCACCAGCTCGCACTGCGGGGCCATCGCCTTGACCGCCACCTGACGGTTCTGGGTGGCGTAGCAGATGTCGTCACTCGGCGGATCCGACAGGTGCGGGAAACGCTCACGCAGCCGGTCGACCGTGGCCATGGTCTCGTCCACCGACAGGGTGGTCTGCGAGAGCCAGATCACCTTCGACTCGTCGCGCACGGCCACGTTCTCGACGCTGGCCGGGCCGTCGACGAGCTGGATGTGCTCGGGCGCCTCGCCGGCGGTGCCCTCGACCTCCTCGTGGCCCTCGTGCCCGATCAGCAGGATGTCGTAGTCGTCGCGGGCGAAGCGTTTGGCCTCCTGGTGCACCTTGG